>NZ_JBGONU010000002.1:0-86545 GCF_041439295.1 Vibrio sp. 1F253
TAAAAGCGTTGAACAAGCTTACTGGGTTAGGTATGCCTGAAACTTGTCGTATTGATTAAGAAATACGCGAAACGGGGTTGTTCTATCTTTAAATTTAATTACGCAACAAAGCCAGTCCAGACAACCGATTCTCGGTATCAAGAAGCGAATATGCTTCTCTACAAATCAATCTTTATTATTTGTCAGCAGACGTAAATGAAATGGCTATGAAGCGTTCGAATTAATATTCGCGCGGCTTTCTAGCGACTGTTTTTATTACGTGTATTACCTCGACAATCGAGGGGCTCTTCCATGACAATTGACATACCAAAGTAAAACATTTGTCAGTTTTCTATTTGGGCTGGTGATTGATTTGTTAGCAGGATAATAGGAAGAGTTTTGACCAGTATCTACCCAGAATTACGATTTGATAATATCGTAATTACGATTAGTAGTTATAACTCTAAATCGGTAAAGTGATTTATTTGAAAAGGCTCATATACAGATAGAAAACATTGTTCATTAACTTGGTTTGGATCATAGAAGTCGATGAAAAGTACTAAAAAGACTGGCCTAAAATATTGAATAAATTAGACCAGCTCTAGGGAGGATTTTAATCGATTATTTGAACGGGTTTAATGTAACAGGAGCAATAAAGAATTTTAGGTTCCAATCTGGTGCATATGGCACATACTCAGCTGGATTGGTCGTATTAACATTTGCGTCTGGTTTCATTACGTAATATTGAAGTTCTACACCCCAACGAACAGGCATCGGTCCAATCTTAAACATATCGATATAGCCTAACCCGACAGGTACAGTAAATTGGTCGGAACCATCTTTTGTCCAATCAATTTGAATATTAGGCGTCATACCAATTAACGCGGTGTTGCTGACACGATAGTTTAAGAAGTACTGGATGTCCGCTTGATTGGTTGATTCAGTAACGCTGTCGCTACCGCCTACATCCCACCATTGCTGAGCTAAGAAACCAACGTTCCAGCTTTCAATACTTGCTGGGTTACCGGTTTCTTTACCAAGGCGAGCGACCATTGCCGCAGGGCCTACTTGCCATTTATCTTGGGTTAAACCATCAGTACCAGTTGGCATGATCACCGTTGGACCAACACCCCAAATCCAGCCGTCATCACGGTTAGGCGCTGCCATTGATAGAAAGACAGTGTCTCCCATATCGTTTGTACGTCCTTCAAAGAAATCACCGTTTTCACGATCGCCTGGTGAACTGTAGTGGTTGGCAACCAAACGGTTCACCAAGTTCCATTCACCATCCATTATAGGAACCGGCATTACTGGTTGAAAGCTGAAGCGGTTTTGCATCTCATGGTGACCATCTTCTTTTTCTAGAAAAGTATAATCATTTTGAGTAATTAGCATCCATACATCTGATACTGGGTTTGCTGATTTTTTTGCCGCTTCTTGAACTGAGAGTTGTTCCTTTTCAGCCAGCGCAGAACCAGAGTAAGCGATAGCCGCACCGCTTAAGAGTAGGGAAATTATTTTAGTGTTTTTCATATTGATACCGAGGGTCATTATTTTGGTGCCATTGTAGTATTCACAAAAGGAATGTATATGTACCGAACGGAAACTCAGTGTCATGTAATTTGAGACAATGTTGTGATTTCAAAGCGCGTTGCATGAAGTACGCCCCATTATTAAAGGGCTTACGGAGAAGGGAGGGCTTTATTGTCTCAATATATGAAGATTTATTGAGGGTTGATGAGTGTGAGTAAAGTCTGGTTAATATGCTATTTATTAGCAAAATAATCGATGCGTTATACCTTTAACAAATGTTTTTATTGACGATATTTAATCGTTTTTACGATAGCATGGTGTTTATGGTCGCCTAACGAGTAATGATATATGAGCAACGAAATCCCCAATTTCAACCTACTTGCTGTGTTTTCTGCGGTGATGGAGCAGGGCAGTTTGAATAAAGCCGCGGATCAACTCAGCACCAATCAATCGACCATTAGTACCGCATTGGCACGACTGAAAAAAGAGATAGGCCAAGAGCTTTTTGTTCGTAAAGGACGAGGTGTTACGCCTACTTCTTATGCTCAAAGTTTGTATGAACAAATCAAAACGCCGATTCATGAATTGAATGATGTATTTCAGTCGATGGCTAATTTTGATGAGCAATCCTCTGAACGTAAGTTTGTGATTTCTTCACCTGAGCACTTACAGTGGATTTTACTCAATAGTTTTGCTGCGCTTCCTAATCAAAATCTATCGCTAGAAGTCTTTGACCAACCAGACAGTGATGAGCGTATTTACGAAGACCTTTTGACTCAAGAGTTCGATGCAATGATCGATATTGTGGTACCTGAACACCCAAGCATTGTTAGTGAAACTCTATATGAAGGCGAGTTTGTTATTGTGTGTAGAGAGGATCACCCGAGAATCCAAGGTGAAATCAGCGAAGCGCAATTCATGAATGAAAAGCATGCCGTATTAGATAGAACACGGCGGAAAGTTCGCAGTTTAAATCACTACACATCATTGGATTTATCTAAGCGTAAAATCGTGTTTCACGGCCGATCACTGTTCAGTAATATCTTGCTATGTAGCCAATCGGATTACATCACCGTAGTGCCTTTATCTATGGCTGTGCAGTTTCAAGAAAGGCTGGGTTTACAGTTGTTTAAGCCACCTTTTGAATATCAGCCTATATCCCACTATTTGATTTGGTTAAAGAAGCAGAATAATGACCCTGCTCATAAATGGTTCCGAGAACAAGTCATCAGTACATCAGATGCGATGTCGAAGACGCTTAAAGATAGGCGTTTGCGGTTTTAATTGAGAGTCTAACTCGAAGGGAAGCATTGGCTTCCCTTTTTTGTGTCATTGAGTTCGTGCTAGTCATAAAGTTCATAACAAAAAATTATCACATTGAGAATTTTTGATAATTTCATTAATTCCTCGCTGAATCGTATTATTTCACTCAGAGATTAGTGGATAACCTCCACTCAAAATCATAACGGCGCAATGCTTGTGGTGCCAATAAGGGTGAAATATGAAATTCCTACACACAATGATCCGAGTTGCTGATTTAGACAAGTCTATCGAGTTCTACACCAAAGTATTAGGCATGAAAGAGCTTGAACGCCACGAAAACAACGACTACCGCTACACTTTGGTTTTCGTTGGATACGAACAAGGCGGCACGACTATCGAGCTCACGTACAACTGGGACACGAATGAGTACGAGATGGGCAGCGCGTTTGGTCATTTGGCATTGGGTGTGGAAGATATTTACGACGCATGCGACAAGATCAAATCACTGGGTGGCAACGTCACTCGCGAAGCGGGGCCAGTAAAAGGTGGCTCAACGCACATCGCATTTATCACAGACCCAGATGGCTACCAAATCGAACTGATTCAACTGGGTTAATCGAGGATATAACAATGACAAACGCACTATTTCAACCAATTCAACTTGGTAATATCGAACTTAAAAACCGTATTGTTATGCCACCGATGACGCGTTCTCGCGCAACGCAACCTGGCAATTCAGCAAACGATATGATGTCGGCTTACTACGCTCAACGCGCTTCTGCAGGTTTGATTATCGCTGAAGGCACACAAATTTCACCTATGGGTCAAGGTTACGCTTGGACTCCGGGTATCTACTCTGATGAGCAGATTGCGGGTTGGAAAAAAGTCACCGATGCAGTACATGAAAAAGAGGGCGTTATCTTCGCTCAACTTTGGCATGTAGGCCGTGTAACACACCCAGACAACATTGGTGGTGAACAACCAATTTCGTCTTCTGCACTTAAAGCAGAGAACGTAAAAGTATTCATCGATAATGGCACTGATGAACCGGGTTTTGTGGATGTGGTTGAACCTCGTGAGATGACGAAACAAGACATCAAAAACGTGGTTGGTCAATACCGCCAAGCGGCTTTGAACGCGATTGAAGCGGGCTTTGATGGTATCGAACTTCACGCGGCGAATGGTTACTTGATTAACCAATTCATCGACTCTGAAGCAAACAACCGCACTGACGAATACGGTGGTTCAATTGAAAACCGTTTACGTTTCCTAGGCGAAGTAGTTGAAGCTATGGTTGAAGCGATTGGCTCTGACCGCGTAGGTGTTCGCCTTGCTCCGTTCACATCGTTGAATGGTACGGTTGACGCTACGCCAGTAGAGACTTACACAGCGGCGGCGGTGCTACTTAACCTATACAACATTGTTTATCTGCACGTGGCAGAAGTCGATTGGGACGACGCACCTGAAACGCCAATAGCGTTTAAAGCAGCGGTTCGTAAAGCTTACAACGGCGTGTTGATTTACGCAGGTAAATACGACAGCGAGCGCGGCGAAAAAGCGGTTGCTGAAGGCGTAACTGATATGGTTGGTTTCGGTCGTCCATTCGTCGCAAACCCAGATCTACCCGCTCGTATTCAAAATGGTTACCCATTAGCAGCGCACGATCCAAACACATTGTTTGGTGGTGCTGAAAAAGGTTTAACGGATTACCCAAAATACGCAGGCTAAAAATAGCTGCCTGAAGCAGAGTATTGAGATAATATCTCGATCCTGTTGAATGTTTATAAAAAGCAACCTTGCAGAGTCGGGTTGCTTTTTTTGTTATTGGACCAAGTAAGATGATGAAAGCGATGCGCGGAGAGCTTTATCTCCTATTTGCTACCTTGTTAGCTGGGATTGGATGGATTGCATCTAAGCTGGTGGTGTTAGAAATGCCTGGGCCAGTGTTCATTGGTGTGCGATTCTTCGTCGCGAGTTTGATTCTTTTGCCATTTTGTATTCATCACATTCGTAAGCTTTCGCTTAAGCAGGTACTTTCTCTTTGCGGCGTTGGCTTGTTGCTGTCTGCTTCATTGCAAGTCTGGGTGTATGCAGTATCGATGACGGAAAGTTTGTCGGAAGGAGCGTTTATCATGAGCTTAGCCATGATCATCGCGCCGTTTGTCTCTTGGGTTATATTTCGAGTTAAGCCTAATCGTGCCTTCTGGATGTCATTTCCAATTGCGATTATCGGTATGTTGCTACTGACCCTAACTAACGGTTGGCACGTTGAGCAGAGTCAGCTCTATTTCCTATTAGCATCGATGTTGCTTTCGGTTCACTTTGTCATGAATAAGCGAGTGATTACTAATATCAAACCTATAGCTTCAATTTGCGTTCAGCTTTTTGTGGTGGGTGTTAGTGGGTTAGCGTTTGCTTCGATGACCACTCAACCAGAGTTTGAAATAACTCAAACCTTAATATTCTGGTTTATCGTCTCAGCGGTGATCGCAACGTCTATTCGTTACTTGTTGCAAACTGTCGGTCAGCACTCCGTGAACATGGAAGTGGCGGCATTGATCATGATTCTTGAGCCGGTGTGGACATTGTTATTGAGTGTCAGCGTGTTGGGAGAAACGGTTGAGATGCAAAAGCTACTAGGCGGAGCGGTAATTATTGGTTCGTTATTTTGTTATATCAAATGGTCGAGACGAAAATAAAACACTCGGCGCAAGGCCGAGTGCTCGTTGGTTGTTAGCGCATTTTTATAGCTCATTAAGCATGTACTAGCAGTAAGCTCCGGTCACAGTAAGATCAGATTGCTGCGACCATCTTTTGAAGTAGCTTGATCATCTGCTGTTGTTCTTCAGCGTCCAACTCATTCATCAGTTCTTTGTTTAAACGAGTAGGGATTGGAATCAACTGTTCTTCGAGTGCTTTCCCTTTTTCCGTTAAGTAGATTCTGAAAGAACGACGACTGTTTGGATCGGCTCTGCGTTCAACCAGCTCAAGCTTTTCTAGCTTGTCTAGTGTGCGAGTCGTCGTTGAATTCTCGACTTTGGACTTTGCCGCGATATCACGCTGAGTAATACCTTCCTCTTCCCATAGGCACATCAAGGTTGGCCAGAGCGCAATGGTTAAGCCATGTTCTTTCAATTCTGTGTCGAAATCTTTGCTCGCTTTATTGGCGATCACGTTGATCATCCAACCAAAGCTATTTTGCCTATCAAATTCTTGTGACATCCGTCAGTACCTAATTCTTACGATGACATTACAACTATTGTCATCGTAACTAATACCGATGCAATTAGCACCAACATTGCTTCGTTATTTGATAAAAAAGCGAATTGACTGCTAATTTTGAATTAATCGCGAATCGTGACCTTGGTAATCATAATATCTTCGCAAGGTACATCTTCGTGTCCCCAGCGAGTGGTCGTTGGAGCGACAGCAATCTTGTTGACCACGTCCATGCCTGCCGATACTTTGCCAAACACTGCGTAACCCCAACCTGCGTTGCTGGTCGCGGTATGGTCAAGGAAATCATTGTCGTCAAGGTTGATAAAGAACTGCGCCGTTGCTGAGTGTGGTGCGTCTGTACGAGCCATTGCCACTGAGCCAATCACGTTCTTTAGTCCACGATTTGCTTCATTGACGATAGGTGCGTGTGTTGGCTTCTCTGTCATGTCTATAGTGTGTCCACCACCTTGAATCATGAAACCCTCAATTACACGGTGAAATGTGGTGCCTTCATAGAAGCCTTCTTGGCAGTATTTAAGGAAGTTTTTTGAACTTACTGGCGCTTTCTCAAGGTTAAGTTCAATTTCGATGTCGCCAAAGTTAGTGGTCAGAATAATCATAAAGGTGCCCAATGTTCGAGTACTAATATTTTGAGTACTACAGAGTAGTGGATGACGTAATAGGGTGCAGTATATGAGAAATAACGACGGATGCCAGTGAACAGTGATTTTGACGTGTATTCAAGGGTGATCTGAATGATCTTCGAGCGTGCGTTGCGCGCTCACTTCACTTGTATAGACAATAAAGCCAACGAACAGGTCGCTGGCTTTTGAGGTTTTAAAGATTATTGCTTTTGATTAAAGCGTTAGAAGGTAATTTACCAGCTGGTTGTACTCTTCGTAGCTCTTGATTTGATCCGGTTTTACGATGTATTTGTTGTTAACTAATACGCCTGGAACGCCAGTTAATGTGCTCGCATTAAACTGCTTATCAAAACGCTTCTGCATTGAGTTAACTGCGAAACCGTTGTAGGCCGCATCAAACTTCTTCGCATCGATACCGTTATCAAGGAAGATCTGGCGCAGTTCCGCTTCGTTTCTTGGAGTCTGTTGCTTCTCGTGAATTTTGGCGAACATTGCTGGAACCATATTGTCTTCAGCGTCGAGTGCAATCATGGTCGCGTAAGCTTTTGCCATAGGCACAGCCATGTCGTTGCCCATAAACGCTACGTGCACTTTTTGAAAGCTTGCTGACTCTGGTAGATCTTGTTTAAGGAACTCAATGACGCCTTCAAATTTGTAGCAATGAGGGCAGTAAAACGAGAAGAACTCGGTAACGACAGGTTTATCTGCTTTCGCTACGTCGAGGATCTTGTAGTGAGTACCTTCTTCAAACTGAGCGGCATTAATTGAAGCGCTCATGATCAGAGCTGCGAATAGGCTAAATAGCTTTTTCATGTGTTATTTCCTAAATTTGGATGTCATTGTTTACAGCGATAGAGCTGTATTAGTAATACGTTGGCAAGCGTTGCCAAACAGGGACAAACAATTAAGAAATAGGAGGGCGATAAGGAGCTTGTGGCGACATGATTGCCTTGTGTGAAGGCTCTTTCTCGATCAAAACCAATGAACCAATTTGGGTATCAAAAGACTCTGACACAATCAACGGTGGCATTTTAAGCAAGCATACAGAGCCACAGCAGTGGTGTTCTACATTGGGTTGCGCGCTGGAATATGGGAGTGAGTCACTGGTGTCGAATGAGGAATCGGTGTTCAGCGATAAGGTTGATAGATTTTGAGTTACCTGCATAGCATTGGCGTTCGCGATACTGTCCACACTGACGGTGGCCACTAACATAGCGAATAGCATAAAAGCATGTACCCAAATTTTGCTTATCAACTTTGGCATGGAATATTGGTCTTTGTGTCCGAATTAAGGTTGGTATGAATCACATTCTGCAACCGCTAAACAGGAAAGCGTAGAACGAGCGCATGATACATCACTCGTTTACGCATCTCTAATTAAACCCAACAAAACTTAGCAGAGCTCAACTTTTATTACGCTTGGTACTGTTTAAGGAACATCTCGACGCTGGAATTAATGATTATTTGCTTGTGCTGCTTATCAGGAGAGGGCGCATGACCAATGATCTGTGGCCAAAATGCAAAAGATTTCAGCAGGGCGATAAACTGAGTGGATGCAAACAATGGGTCGAGTTCAACCAAACGCCCATCAGCCAATGCCGCTTTGATCCAAGTCGTCAGGCCGCTTTCTGCTTGAGAATATTTTTCCATCGCTTGATGCGCGAGTTCTGCGTTATGAAAATATTCAGAGAACAGTACGCGAGATAAGTCGATGAAACCTTCAGACTCGAGAAGATCAAGTTCTTGGTTGGCTATAGAGGTAAGTTGTTCATCTAGCGGTTGTTCGGCTTGATAGGGGAACTGAGTCGCTGCGAGTGTTTTGCTCCAAATGCTGTCTAAAATCTCATCCAGTAGCAGTTCTTTACTCGCAAAGTGATTGTAAACCGTGCGCTTTGATACTTCCGCGCGGCTCGATATTTTATCCATGCTGGTGGCTTTATAGCCATGCTCGGTAAACTCTGCGATGGCAGCGGCCACGATAGATTCGCGTTTTCTTTGGCTTAGTGTTTTTTTTACCGTCATCTGGATATTACTCAATATGTCGCGGTTAGCATTGCATACTCTAATTTTACACCAGTAAGTTTACTTTTAGAATACCAATCAGTGTATTGGTAATTAGCACGCTAGCACCTGAATCGCTTTGCAATGAACTGCGGGTGTCATAGAATCGAAAACGTATTCGAATTTTATTGATATCAACGGAAGAGAATAAACAATCAATGAGTAGTATTTTAGAGTGTATTCGTACAGTTGGACGAGGGGAAAGAGGTCGTAAGCCTTTGTCGTTCGAACAAGCCTACCGCATCATGGATGAGTATTTAAGCGGAGAGGTCGGTGACGACCAAATGGCTATGCTACTGATGTTGATTCGTGTGCAGAATGAAACCAATGAAGAGATCGCAGGCTTTGTAAAAGCGTTTCAATCTCGAGTGCCAGACTTAGGTGCTGATATCGATTGGCCGTGTTATGCAGGTAAGCGTAACGATAACGCCAGTGGAAAGCCTTGGAACCTGTTGGCAGCAAAAATTCTAGCTGACAACGGCTATAAAGTATTAATGCATGGCTACATGGACAAACCCAGTGGTCGTACGCATGCCGAAACGCATTTAGAATGTGTCGGCGTTCGCAGCGCGCAAGATCCGCAAGACGCAAAGCAGATTCTAGAAGCCGATGGTATTGCTTACTTGCCTTTGGCGAACTTCGCCCCACAAGCTCAAACCATGATTGGTTGGAAACATCGTTATGGACTGAGAACTCCGATTAATACCGTTGTTCGTGCATTGAACCCTGGTGGTGGACGTTTAGGCTTGCGTGGCAGCTTTCACCCTGGATTCCCACAGCTTCATGCAGAAGTTGAGCATGTGATTGGCAATAAATCCCACTCGGTGATTTCATTTAAAGGCATGAATGGCGAATCAGAATACAACCCCAAGGTAAGTCAAACGGTCTGGATGAGTTCTCCTGAAAAGGTAGAATCTTTCTACTGGGAAGGCACCATGAACACCCAACTGCCTCTACCTTCTGAATGTGTACTGGGTACACCGGAAGATGAGATGGAGTTGATGGCGAATAGTGTTGTGGATAGTATGACGGCGATTTTATTTGCAGAAACGCATGATAAGGCTGAAGCTTACTCAAAGGCAGCGCGTTTGTGGGAAGCCTATTGCACTCGTTAGTAGCTACTAGCCAGTCGTTAAGAGCTAGCAAATAACGTATAGCGATTGAAATCGTGAATGAGAAGGTCAGCGAATGCTGGCCTTTTTCGTATATTTACCGTGGTAGGTATTCGCTGTTGAATTAAGTAGGCAATCATTGTCAAGGTGATTGCCTACTCATAACATGTTATTCAACGGTGTTCTGTGCTGTTGACCATGCTGCTTAAGCTTGCCGAACAAGACATGCGTTATGACTGCGCTATTTTAGGAATAGGCCGAAGTCGATCTCTTGTTCTCTTCCGTATTTAACCAGTTTCACTTTCAAGTTGTGTTCTGCTGCAAGATCAATAGCTAAGTTAGACATGCGCTTTATCTCATTAAAACAGCTTGAGATTAGGGGCTTTTCTTGGTTGTCGACAGTAGCGATAAGTGTGTTCTCTGTACCTTCGTTGTCTGCATAAACATACGCGTACATGTTGTTGTCGTGTTGCATAAATTACCTAAGCTGAGCTTTTTATTATTAGTGTGATGAAGGTTACAGTATTTATGTATTCAGGCTAGCTTATGGGAGGAATCAAAGGTAAGAGTTTGTAAGCGGTGTTTAAATTTTTGCTTCATAGGCATGCGTGCAAGCCTTTTGTTACCTCGTTTTTTGCTTTGGTAGGTTTTGCCTATCAATAAAATTGTTGAAATCCATTTAGTAAAATCAAGATTTTAGACAACAATTAAGGTAACACGATAGAAAAATCGATAACAAAACGTATTTTAGGGAGAACGCAATGCATTCTATTAAAGTGAAAGATTACATGACGCCGCAGGTTGTGACATTCACTCCTGACATGCCGTTAAGTCTCGCGTTAGACAGAGTAATGCGCAGCCATCATATGGGTGGTCCAGTCATTGATGATAATGAACAAGTGATTGGTTTCCTTTCTGAACAAGATTTACTCGAGAAGTTAGTGAAGGTGAGCTATTTCTGCCAAGACACGCATATTGTAGGTGATTGTATGTACCAAGAAGTTCTCTCGGTATCACCTGAGTTATCCATTATTGAATTGGCAGATATGATGCAAGTTGGAAAACCCAAAGCTTATCCGGTACTCGATAACAAAAAGCTAGTGGGTATGATTACTCGAACCGATGTTTTGAGAGCAATCGGCAAGAACTTAGATGAATGCTTTAAACATCAGGTATAGTTTTAAACATCATGTATAGTGGTGTGTTAAGAACGATTATTTTTCTCAATACCCTCAATTGAAAAGGCGCACTAGCGCCTTTTTTCTTTGTAGAGCTTTTCTTGGTGGATCTTTTTTGTCGATCCCCTAGTTTGTGGCTGACTAGCTTATAGAGCTTTATTTTGTGGTGTTCCAACTTTTGGAGGTTTCATGTCAAATCAAACTGCGAAGTTTGTAGAAGGTTCAACGATGCGCCACATATTGGTGATGTCGGGGGCTGGCTCTGTTGGTTTGATGGCGTTATTCGTGGTCGATTTACTCGATATGTTGTTCATCAGTATGTTGGGACAAGTCGAATTGGCCGCGGCTGTTGGTTTTGCAGGCACACTGACATTTTTCTCTACCTCCGTTTCGATCGGTACTTCTATTGCTATGGGTGCGTTGGTTTCCAAAGCTATTGGTTCAAAGAATCAAGAACACGCTCGAAACCTCGCCACGAGTATTATGCTGACCGCTTTTGTCATCAGTTTGACGATTACTGCGGTGATGTTCGCCTATATCCCAGAGCTGCTTGCTGCGATTGGTGCAAAGGGGGTGGCCGCAGAGCGGGCGCAAGCTTACCTGCAGATCTTATTGCCAAGCGGGCCATTTCTAGCGCTAGCGATGGCTGCGGGTGCAGGCTTGAGAGCCGCGGGGGATGCCAAACGTTCGATGTGGGCGACCTTGTCGGGCGGCATTGTTAACGCGATTCTCGACCCTTTGTTTATTTTTGGTTTTGGTTGGAACATCGAAGGGGCGGCTATCGCTTCTGTCTTTGCTCGTTTTTCGGTGCTCTTTTTCTCGCTTTACCCTTTGATTCGCAGTCACCAGCTGGTGGCTCCCCCTTCTCTTGTACAATGGCGCATTAATATTCGACCAATATTGGCTATTGCGCTGCCTGCTATTATCACCAATACCGCAACGCCTATCGGTAATGCGATTGTAACGACGGGGATTGCACAATACGGAGAGGATTTTGTCGCGGGCTTTGCTGTGATAGGTCGTCTGACGCCGGTTTGTTTTGCGGTTATCTTTGCTTTGTCTGGCGCTGTGGGCCCTATCATTGGGCAAAACTTTGGTGCAGAACGAATGGACAGAGTAAAAGAAACACTCAACAACTCATTGTTGGTTACTACGGCGTACACCATCGCCGTTTGTATTCTCTTATACTTTGTCCAAGACTATGTGATCCAAGGCTTTAGCCTACAAGGTGATGCAGCAATTATTGTTGCCGCATTCTGTACCTATGTAGCGTTGACCTTCACCTTCAACGGCGCACTGTTTGTTGCCAACACGTCTTTTAATAATCTAGGTAAACCGCTTTACTCGACAGCACTGAATCTGGGTAAAGCCACTCTCGGTACATTGCCGTTCGTTTACTTAGGCTCGCAATGGTATGGCGCATTGGGTGTGCTGTATGGGCAAGCCTTGGGCAATGTTTTGTTCGGAATACTCGGCACCCTAGTGCTTCGCTATCATATTGCCGAGCTTATGCAAGGTTCCCAAGTTGATCCTGTAGAAGACGATGTGTCGATAGTCAGCTTGAATACACAACCATTCTGTTCACATGATGCCGTTCTTATTGATGATGTATCGGCGAACAGAGAAGAGTGTAAAGAGCTCAAGTCGCAATAACAGCGACACTCCAATATAGATTAGTTGGTTTGTAAATTTCTTCTTGGTCTTGGACAATTTGTTCTTGACCTTGGAGTAGTCTCCAAGGTTTATACTTTTGTTGTACTTAAGGTTCTGTTGCTCATGAGTGAGCAACAACCTCAAGGCTTTTGAGTATTAAGGAGATACATTATGTGCGCAAAACACGCAGCGTGCCGCTCAACAAAAGTGGACGTTCAACCACAAGCGACTGGAGCAAGTTGCTCTAGCCCTAAAATTTCAAGCATTACCGCAGCCGGTACTTCATCTTCATGCTGCAGCTCTTCTGCTACTGCGTCTTCATCGTCAGGAGATGATTGTTGTGGTTCAGACAGTGGAGAAGAAGACAGTCAGTCCTCTACTCAAACTTTAAATGCCCAATTTTCTAAAAGTTGGTTGGTCTCAGGAATGGACTGCCCAGCTTGTGCTAAAAAAATAGAGAAAGCCGTTAGTAACATTGAAGGTGTTATTCAAGCCAAAGTTCTCTTTGCCACCGAAAAGCTAGTTGTGAAATTCGACAATGAAAGTCTTGCCGACACCATTGAACAGGTCTCTATCAAAACGGGCTTCCCTCTTTCGGAAGTTGGTTCTAAAAAAGAAAAACAGCACCCCGAGACTTTTTGGCAAGCTCATATCCAACCTAATTTACAAATTATAGCGATTGCAGCCGCAATGCTCTTCGCAGCACTGTTGAAAAGTATTTCTCCTCAACTGAGTGAAGGTTTGTTTACCGTAACCTGTTTGCTTGGTTTGTATCCAGTGGCCAAGAAAGCAGTTCAGTTGGCACGTTCAGGTACGCCGTTTGCAATCGAAACCTTAATGAGTGTTGCCGCGCTCGGTGCTTTATACCTTGGCGAAACCGCTGAAGCTGCGATGGTTCTGTTACTGTTTTTGATTGGTGAGCGTCTAGAGGCATTTGCTTCATCAAGAGCAAGAAGTGGTGTTCAAGCCTTAATGGCATTGGTGCCAGAAAATGCCACCAAGATTATCAACGGCGACCGTGTTGACGTTGCAGTAAGTGAACTTGCTCCTGGTGACGTGATTGAAGTGGCAGCGGGTTCTCGTTTACCTGCTGATGGTCAACTTATTACCGACGCTGCGAGCTTTGATGAAAGTGCGCTAACGGGTGAGTCTGTTCCTGTCGAACATATAGCAGGCAACAGCATCATGGCTGGTGCTGTGGTGGTCGATAAAGTCGTTCGTATCACCATCACGTCAAAACAGGGTGAGAATGCGATCGACCGTATTCTTCACTTGATTGAAGAAGCAGAATCTCGTAAAGCACCGCTTGAACGTTTCCTCGATAAGTTTAGCCGCTGGTACACACCACTAATGATGTTGGTGGCTCTGTTGGTCATCATCACCCCACCATTGCTGTTCGCGCAGCCTTGGGAAACTTGGGTTTACCGAGGTCTAGCTCTATTGTTGATTGCTTGTCCGTGTGCGTTGGTAATCTCGACACCTGCTGCAATTACTTCTGGTTTAGCAGCAGCGGCGAAACGTGGCGCATTAATTAAAGGCGGCGCGGCACTAGAGCAGCTAGGAAAAATTCAAACGATTGCCTTTGATAAGACAGGTACGCTGACTGAAGGCAAGCCTCAGGTTACGGATATTCAACCTCTATCAGGTTGGAAACAAGACGCTATGCTTCGTGTAGTTGGGGCGATTGAAGTTGGTTCGACTCATCCTTTGGCGCAATCGCTTGTCGCTAAAGTTAAAGAGCTGAATGTTGAGATCCCTGAGTCACACAACAAGAAAGCGCTCATTGGTAGCGGTGTTGAAGGCGATGTCGATGGTGTTAAGTATCAGGTTTTATCACCGTCTAAAGTCACGTTCGCTCTTGGACCCGATGTGGTTTCTCAGGTAGAAGCATTAGAAGGCGAGGGCAAGACGGTTGTGGTTGCTCTTGAGCTTAAAGATCTAGAAGAGTCAACAGAACAAGCTACGACTGTGATTGGTTTGATTGCGTGGCAAGATACGTTACGTAGTGACGCTAAGCTTGCGATTGAACGACTTAATGACTTGGGTATTCAATCTATCATGCTCACAGGGGACAACCCACGAAGTGCAGCAGCGATCAGCAGCAAAATTGGTATGCAATATAAAGCGAGCCTGCTTCCAAGTGACAAAGTGTCTTATGTTGAAGAGTTATCTCAACAGTCACACGTTGCTATGGTCGGTGATGGCATCAACGATGCGCCAGCAATGAAAACGGCGAATGTAGGTATTGCTATGGGTGGTGGTACTGATGTTGCGCTTGAAACGGCAGATTCAGCACTGACTCACAACCGTTTAACTGAGCTGCCCGCGATGATTGAATTGTCGCAAGCGACCATGAATAACATTCGTCAAAACGTAGCACTAGCGCTCGGTTTGAAAGGTGTGTTCTTGGTGACCAGTTTGCTTGGTATTACCGGGCTTTGGGTTGCCGTTCTTGCAGATAGTGGCGCGACAGCTCTGGTGACACTCAACGCACTGCGCCTGCTTCGATTCAAGTCTAAAGCGGATTAAGTTCAGCTCTCAGACATAGACGCTCTTAATTTTAAAAGCGTCTTATATAAGAAGCATCTCGCATAAAAGCGCCTTTAGCGGTCATACGTTAAAGGCGCTTTTTGTCTCATTAGTATGCAACGCAGCCGTTCTGATTGCTTATTTTTGTGATGCCAATCGGTTTTTCGTGAAACCTGAAATGTTGTTGCGATCATTGGTGTGATGTTCGTCACTTCATTTCATTATGAGCTTGGTTAGAGTGTGTTCGTACCCCACGAATTTACTATGAGCTTAAATAAGGGTAAAAAGCCCAATAAGCCAAAAGGAGCGAACTATGTCTCAAGCTGTTTTCCACTTAGGTGTTACTGAAGCAGATCTTAACGGTGCTACTCTTGCGATCATTCCTGGTGATCCTGCTCGTGTGCAAAAAATTGCAGAAGAGATGGAGAATCCCGTATTTCTTGCGAGTCACCGTGAATACACGCTTTACCGCGCAGAGCTAGACGGTAAGCCAGTTGTTGTATGTTCAACAGGTATCGGCGGCCCATCTACTTCTATCGCAGTTGAAGAGCTTGCTCAGCTTGGCGTTCGTACTTTCCTACGTGTTGGGACGACTGGTGCGATCCAACCTCACGTAAACGTGGGTGACATGATTGTTTCTACGGGTTCTGTTCGTCTAGACGGCGCTAGCCTACACTTCGCTCCTATGGAGTTTCCAGCAGTTGCTGACTTCGAAGTTGCTACAGCAATGAAAGCAGCAGTTGAAGAATCAGGCGCAGCAGTTCACATGGGCGTAACCGCTTCAAGTGATACTTTCTACCCAGGTCAAGAGCGTTACGACACGTTCTCTGGTCGCGTGGTTAAGCGTTTCCAAGGTTCTATGCAAGAATGGCAAGACATGGGTGTTCTTAACTTCGAAATGGAATCTGCAACGCTACTAACAATGTGTGCAAGTTCTGGTTTGAAAGCAGGTTGTGTTGCTGGTGTGATCATCAACCGTACTCAAAAAGAGATACCTGATCACGAGACACTAAAAGTAACGGAAGCGCGCTCAATCAAAGTGGTTGTAGAAGCTGCTCGTAAAATGCTTTAAGTCGGTAACAGTACTTTTAGTTTTCAAGTGCTTTAAGTCTTAAAATGACTTCAAATTTTGAAAATGGCCACATCGAATGATGTGGCCATTTTTTTGGGTGTTTACAAGTCCTTTGAGCTTTTTACCTTGCGAGCTTTAGACTTTGTAAACGTAGACCTTGTGAGCTCTAAACCTTGTGAACATCTAGATGCTGTAAAGTTTAGACCTTGTCAATACGGGCGGGGTAGTGGATATAAGTCATTTACTACGATTGGCATAATAGTTACGGGTACAAAAAAGGCGAGTGACTTAAGTGGTCATTCGCCTTTTTGTTTTTTGAGAATTCGATATGTTCGAGTTTCTTAAATTAGCACTCTAAATCTTCATCACCACCGGCAGCGGTAAACCATGCCGCGAGATGTGTTTTAAGATCTTTTAATTCGTCAGGGCCAATCAATGCTAGGCCAAGATCTTCTGCTCGTGTGATGTCATTATGACGAAGAGGGCGGAAGCTCACCAACATTGCACGGGCCTGTAGGCCACCTAGCAGGTCTCTGAGCGATTCCAGCTTGTACAAGGTATCATCGCCATCATCTCGCATACCTTTGGTCTTACACTCGATGATGTGCAGCTTATTGTTCACTACAGAAGCAACATCAAGCTCATTACGAACTTCGCGCTCACCGAGTTGACGATAAACCTGAACATTCAAAGAGCGATCTTGAATGGTCGGCATGTCATCTTGGATCTGCTTAACGGTGCTATGAACCAATGTTTCAAGCCATTCGCCGTTTGAGAAGCGTCGCGCGTCTTCATTGGCAAACGTCAAAATACCATTGTCATAAGTGGCAATCTTAGCTTCAACCAAATCGCTCAACAGCATGTTCAGCTCGCGATAACCTTGTTGCTTCTCAGACAAGCCCACATCAAGCCTCTGTTCTTTACGGCAGGTTGTTGCAAGGTAGTTCAATGTAGCAAGACCTGGGCCTAATTCTAATGCGTTACTTGCCCAACGCTCACCCAGTTCATACAGTTTTTGGTCAAGTTGCGGAGACAGTTGTACATCGCTGAATTCACCACGAGCACCGAATACCGTTAAGTAGTCATCGATAGTGATGCGGTCTTGAACTTGTGCGTCTTCTTTCCCATTCGGGTAAAGCCAGCACAGCTTGTCACTGTTTGGTTCAACAACAAAGATTGGCCAGTGGTAAGTACGAAATACTTCGTAGACAGACAGTAGGCGGTGACGAAGGCCACAACTTGCGTTGAGCTTCACTTCTTGTCCCCGAGCTTTTAAGTCTTCAGCAAGGTTTTGGATCGATTCTTTAATTGCAGAGGTGTTTACGATAGTTGGAATCTCGAAAAATTCACTCGTAATATCACGCTTCTGCAAAACGCTGTCTAAGCGTTGATAGATACTGATTTGATTTTTGTCACCGATGAACACGATGTGAGTGCTGATCGTTCGGTTGTCGAGTAGTGGGGTGATCAACCGAATGGGGTCTTGATCGATAATGCCAACATGAACAGCCATATAAATTCCTTAATAGCGGCTCGCTCATAAAGGTGAAAGAAAAACGGGAAGCAGCAAGCCTTTAT
This sequence comes from Vibrio sp. 1F253, assembly GCF_041439295.1. Lineage (NCBI taxonomy): Bacteria > Pseudomonadati > Pseudomonadota > Gammaproteobacteria > Vibrionales > Vibrionaceae > Vibrio > Vibrio sp. 1F253. Next base: position 17,822 of record NZ_JBGONU010000002.1, read on the forward strand.
AATCATATAATGACAAAGCTCATAAAAAACAAGGGCAACCCTTGATAAAAGTTGCCCTTGTTCAATTAGTTATCACTATTGGGTGAGATATCCCAACATTTCAGGTGAATATCTATTGGTTCTTCGTTTATTTATAGCTTGAATTGATGAACTAAATCACCTTGCTGGTTTGCCAGAATTGTTAGGTTTTGGCTTGCCTCTGCAATTGATGACATCGCTTGATAACTCTTATCAGCAATCTGGTTGATGTCTTCAATGTTACGCGCGATATCACCCGAAGTTTCACTCTGCTCAGCCGCGGCTTGAGAAATGTGCGTACTCATTCGACTGATTTCTAGAATCAATGCCTGAATTTCTTCCATAGCACTATTAGCACTTGAAGCTTGTTCAACCGACATATCCATATCGCTCATGCAGCTTTCAATCACATTGCTTGCTGTTTTAGAACTTGATTGTAGGTTACTGATCATGGTCTCAATTTCAGACGTCGATTGAGTTGTCTTTTGTGCCAGTACTCGGACTTCATCTGCAACTACAGCAAATCCACGGCCTTGTTCACCTGCGCGCGCGGCTTCGATTGCTGCGTTGAGTGCAAGTAGGTTGGTTTGATCTGCAATACCACGAATAACATCGAGGATAGAGCCAATCTGGCTACTCATTTGTTGTAGCTCGCCTACAGCACCCACGGATTCAGTCAGGCGCACCTCAAGTTGATTAATGGTACTGATGTTGGTGTTCATGACCTGACGACCTGATTCAGAAGCCGATTCTACTTGTTGAACCATAGTTAACGAGCTTTGCGCGCTGTTTGCTACTTCTTGTACAGAGTGAGACATTTGTGTCATTGCCGTTGCGACGGTTGCTGTTTGTTCACGCTGGCTGTTCAATTGAGCCTGTGTCTCAGAAGAGGTTTTTTGGTTTACGCTTGCAGTATTGGTTAGGTCATCTGAAGCGTCATTCAGTTTCACCAGAATATTGTGCAGGTTGTCGGCTAAGGTATTGATGTGACGGCTTACTCGGCTGAATTCGTTGTCGTATCGAATATCGATACGCTGAGTCATATCTCCTTCAGTCAGGCCTTCTAATGTACCTAGGATACGCGTTAGTGGCTCTCTTACACTATGTGCAATGTGGTAACCAATTGCTGCAGCGAATACGGTGACAACAATGCCAATTGCAATCGCTTTGAATAGACCGTTGTCGTAGATGCTGCTCGCATCTGCTAATGATGAGTTGAGTTGCTCTTCCGCTGTGACGTTGAAAGAATCCAGTACCGCCATTGCTTGGTCGACTTCAACGGCTAGATTAGCAATGTTGATGTACAAGGCTTCTTTCGCTTTCAGATAGTTATTATGTTTATCTAAAACACCGCCTTTTTGTCCCACGTCTTTGGTGAAGTTTTTAACCGATTCATCGAAAACATTTTTTATCGCAGGCAATTGTGTCGCTAAACCACGGTACGCGTAGTTTAGGTGGGTAACGGCCTTTTTGTTTTGGTTGACGGCTTTTTGTACGAAGGCAACATCAGAACTTGCTAGTGCATCAGAGGTAATCACCTCGGCGTCTTGTAGTTTAATAAAGTAGCTCTTTGCCATCACTTTTACAGAGATGCTTTTTTGGTCGGCAACGTACTCTTTCATGCCAACGGTCAATTCTGAATGTAAGCGTTGGAAATCACGTGATGCTTTTTGTACTTGCTCTTGCGCCTCAAACATAGCGATATAATTGTTCATCGCTTCATCTGCTTCGGTGAAGTAACGTTCTTCCATCGCTCTTAATTGCGTGATGCGCTCAGTGAGCGAGGTATTGTCTTGGCTTGCTGTTTCTAGGCTACCTAGAACTTCAGAAAAAGCGTTTTGTGATGCAGCAAACTCTGTACGCATTGCAGACATACGCTCAGAATTTTGTGTGGTTAAGAAGTCTTTAAATGACTTGTCAGCGGAAAGTAATTGGACACTTGTTTGGTTTGAAAGCGCAACCAGCGGCAATGAGACTTTTGAGACGCTCTCAAAATTGCTATGTATCTGATTCATGCTGCTCATCATGATGGTTATCGTGACTGCGAACATGATGATGATCAGTGCGAAACCAGCGTACATACGCTTGATCACAGATCCCTTCATGACTTTCTCCCTAAATAAATGTGGACCTAATACCAGGTCAAAACAAACAAAATTATCAGGATTCTATTGAGCTCGGCTTACGCATTTTATGACGCACACATCAAAAATAGCCCTTTGTCCTAGCCAATATGCTGTTCTTGAGAGGTAAGGCGTGTTTTTTTTGATTTGAACGGTGTTTTTTATTATGCTTTAAAGCAGGTTTATTGTGGTTTGATGCGGCATAGCGCATACTCAAAGCATTAAAAAATAAATGTTTTATCGGAGAGACACATGGCTGAAGAAACCATTTTTAGTAAGATCATCAATAAAGAAATCCCAGCAGATCTACTATACCAAGACGATTTAGTAACCGCATTTCGCGATATTAACCCTCGTGCTCCTAGTCATATTCTAATTATTCCTAACAAGCTGATTCCAACAACGAATGATGTTGAAACGGAAGATGAAGCAATGATGGGACGTATGTTTACTGTTGCTCGTAAGTTAGCAAAAGAAGAAGGCATTGCAGAAGATGGCTATCGTCTTATTGTGAACTGCAATTCTCACGGTGGCCAAGAGGTTTACCATATTCACATGCATTTGGTTGGTGGCCGCCCGCTTGGCCCGCTTTTAATGAGTTAATTAAAAGGCTAATAAGCTAACGAAACAGTTAATGGTCTCGTTAATACAAGTTAATGGTTAATTAACATAAACAGCGAGTTGGAAAATTTGTTGTTTGTATGCCAACTTTTAGTTTTATCTGTTGTCTGAATATCGGCTTCGCTCAGGCAGAGCTAATTAAGCAAGGGATTACCTTGCTTAAGATCCTTTTTACAACGTGTTTCGTTTTGATAATGAGACCTAACAAAGTTGGCATTTTAAACATGCACGGAGACGATAAGTGAAGCACCAGTTTAGATTCGCTTCCATTGCCCTGTTATCGGCGTTGACAGCGGGTTGTGCGAATATGTCGGCAGGGAGCCTGTTCAGTCATTACAGCGCGCAAAACAAAGAAATTTACCAAGCAGTCAAGTCTGGGGATTATTCAACGGCTCAACAAGAGTTACCAGATTACGTAGCAGGTGACATTCTTGATAACTTTGAAAAAGGTAGAATTAATCTACTTGATCAAAAATATCCTGAGAGTAAGTCGTCGCTCGAACTGGCCGATCAGGCAGTAAAAGATCAGCAAAGTAAAGCGGTGATCTCTGTATCAGACAGTGCAACCAGTGTCGGCGCGTTGGCTGTGAATGACAATATTACCGAGTATGTGCCAGCCGATTATGAGTTGGGCTTTCTGCATTTATATCTTGGTTTGAATTATTTAAAGAAAAATGACTTAGAAGGTGCGGTGATCGAAATGCGTCGCGCTAACCAAGTTCAGGAACAAGCCAAGAAACAACGTGAAGCTGAATTAGAAAGTGCTGCTAGCGACGCAAAATCTCAAGGGTTGTCTGCCAACGTGGGTAGTATTCTTGCGAATTATCCTGATGCGGGTAAAAAGCTGCAATCTGTGCAAAATGCGTATCTGATGTTTTTGTCTGGTCTGCTTTACGAAGCATCTAACGATCTGAACAGCGCTTATGTGGACTATCGACGTGCTTTGGCCATCATGCCTGAGAACCAAGAAATCATCGATAGAACCATGGCAACAGCTGCTCGCTTAGGCATGCGACAAGATTTAGCAACACTGAAAAAGCGCTACAAACAGTCATCTAAGTTAGGGGCAAGCGAAGGGCGATTAATTGTGCTTCAAGAACAAAGTGCAGTTCAAGCGATGGACAGTTGGCGATTAGATTTGCCTATTTATGACAGTCGCGATCAGGGCGCAATATATTCTCTGGCGCTGCCATATTACCCGCGCCAAAACGTAGAACGTTTTTCTGCGCTACGAATCAGTGGGCAACCGTTGTCTGAGCATTTGATTACGGATGTGAATGCGATGGCGCAGAATGATTTATCTGAACGTATGACGAGCATTGTTATTCGCCAAGCGTTACGTGTGGTCGCGAAAGATCGCATCCGTAAAGAAGCAACTCAAGGTAACGATGTCGGTAACATTTTGTTCAATGTCTGGAATGCATTCACGGAACAACCAGACACTCGAAGCTGGCAATCTTTGCCTGCGGAAATAAAGACCAGCACGTTTGTAGCAAACAGTGGTCAATATACGTTAGAAGCGGGCGCTAAAACGTATGACTTTGATATTCGAGAAGGGCAGACCACTTTGGTGTGGATTTCTCGACAAGGAAACAATGCAACAATGTGGCATAAACAGCTAGGGAGGCTGTAATGAAAAAGTGGTTAGTGAGCTTAGCAGCGGTTATGGCTCTGGCTGGTTGTGCTGATAATACAGCTGGCGTAAGGGTAGATAGTCAAACTCAGAACGTTTTCTTTGGTGATAAGGTATTGGGTAGCCGCTTACAGGTTGAAGATATCCGAACTGACCTCGTCGACGGTCATACGCGAGGAATCGTGCGTTTAAACAGTAACTATAAAGGCGATCAACATATCCTTTATCGCTTTTACTGGTACGACGATGCTGGTCTTGAGGTCAACCTAAAGCAAGGCCCTTGGAAGCAAGCAATTGTTCGTGGCTTTGAAAGTATTTCGTTGTCGGAAGTGTCGGTAAATCCGAAAGCGACTCAGTTCAGAGTTCAGTTCAGAGAGCAGTAAACTTTCGTTTGGAACCGCTCATATTTAGAGTGGTTCCAAGCTTTATAGCAAAGACGAGATAGAACGGGTCTAAGGATTCGAAAATACAAAAATTTAAGAGAGTGGGTAACCCCGCTTAGTGATTAGTTAAGGAAACAAAATGAAAAAGAGTGTCATTGCGCTACTAGGTTTAGCGGTTATTTTAGGCGGTTGTTCAAACAAGGTAAGCTACGGTGATGCACAATCAGTAGAAACCACGACAATCGATTTCGGTTCAACTGACCTTCAAACGATTGCGGGCGAAATGGTCGATAGCATGATGGCGTCTGGTTCTGTGTCTTATATTACTCGTGAGCAACGTCCAATCGTGTTCGTAGAGCGAATCAAGAACAAAACAAGTGAGCACATCGATACTGAGTCAATCACTGATACCATCAGTACTAAAATGCTGAACTCTGGTAAGTTCCGTTTCGTTGATATGGACCGTGTAGAGTCTGTTCGTGAACAGTTGAATTTCCAAAATAACGATGAGCTTGTAAATCAAAGCTCAGCAATCCAATTTGGTAAAATGGTTGGTGCTCAGTACATGTTGTACGGCAACCTATCAAGCATCGTTAAGAAAGCGGGCAGTGACGAAGACGTATACTACAAAATGACCATGCGCCTAATGGATCTTGAGTCTGGCTTGATTGAATGGGCTGACGAGACTGAAATCCGTAAGCAACAATCTAAGAGCTTGCTGGGCTTTTAATTAAGTTTACTTGGCTTCTAATTAGCTTACTGAGTTTTTAATTTAGCTTATTGAGCTTCTTAAATGGTTTAGTGTGCTATTAACTTGGCTTAGTCATGCCTCAACGCAGTACATGTTATTTGCTGTGATTGGTATTAATGAAGAGGCACTGGCTTTTGGTCAGTGCCTTTTTTGTAGGGAAATTAAGACGTTTATAGGGCAGTTAAGACGTTTATAGGGAGTAAATATGGCGATTTTTTCTTGGTCTGAAGCAAAGCTTCTTGATACCAGTTTGAGTTCTCTTGATGGCTACTTTTCTGAGCCTCCAATCAGAGCACAGACACTGACAGGTGGGTTGACTAATCGATGTTGGAAATTGGTTTTAGCCGATGGCACCGCGTATGTTTGGCGTCCAATTACCCCCATCACCAAAGCGTTCTTCATCTCTCGCCATGAAGAGTATCAAGTACTGTCTGCTATTGAGCGTCTAGATATCGGACCAAGTCCGATAGTGGTCAATGAGCAAGGCTTACTGGTTGAATGGATCGCGGGTGAGACGTTGTACGAAGGACTCGAGCAGGATGATTTACTGAAGACGCTGATCTCAGTGCATTTGGTTAATACTGCGCGACTGCCGCTCCAACCGTTCAGCTATACGGCTCGAGTTGACCACTACTGGCTTCAGCTTGATGCGGTTCATAAGACTGAAACCTGCACCAAGATTTATCAAGAGTGGCGCGTGGCTCCAAGTATCCCAAGTGTAGGCCTGTCTTTGTGTCATTTTGATCTCGGTGGCTATAACCTTGTGAAGAATCAAGATGGGATTAAGATCATTGACTGGGAATACGCAGCGCTAGCAGACCCAAGGCTTGATCTTACGCTGACTATTGCTGTTGCCCGATTACCAGTTACAGAAGCTGTTAATAAGTACTGTCAGCTAAGAGGTATCCATGATCCCCAATCTTGGCTTGACGGAGTAGAAGCCTGGTTACCAAGAAGCCAAATGATGGCAATGCTGTGGTATTTACTTGCTCATCAGCTATGGGGCGATGACAGTTATCTGCGTGAAGCAGAGGCTCTTAGTCACACTTTATGTAGCTATGATCACGTTTAGGAAGTGAAAAATATAATTTCAGAGGTCTTCCCTTTAAAACCTTGTTTTTCGTGTTAGATTGATCAAAACGTACCAATATTCAATGGGGGAGGTACAATGATTATCTATCTACACGGCTTCGACTCAACAAGCCCGGGCAATCACGAAAAAATACTGCAGTTGCAATTCATTGATGATGACGTTCGTTTCATCAACTACAGTACTTTGCATCCAAAACACGATATGCAGCATTTGCTAAAAGAAGTGCATAAAGTGATAGAGCAATCCGATGATCCACATCCAATCATTTGTGGTGTAGGTTTGGGTGGTTTTTGGTCTGAGCGTATTGGTTTCTTATGTGGGATTAAGCAGGTGGTGTTCAACCCTAATCTGCACCCTGAGAACAACATGGTAGGTCGAATTGATCGCCCAGAAGAGTACGAAGACATCGCGACTAAGTGTGTCGCTCAGTATCGTATGAAGAACAAAGGACGCTGTTTAGTGGTGCTTTCTCGTGAAGATGAAATTCACGACAATACGAAAACAGCTTCTGCTCTAGAAGATTACTACGAAGTTGTCTGGGACGAAAAAGAGAGTCATAAGTTCAAAAAGATCTCTCAACACTTACAGGCAATGAAGGCGTTTAAAAACGCTTAAGGATTACCGTCATTTTATAAAACAGCACTCAATTGAGTGCTGCTTTTTTATCCAAATTAGCAAGCGATGCCCGAAGGGTTCGAGCTGAGCGCTCCCGTAAAAAGCGTTTTACTTTTTGTTGAGGGAGATTTGCTTAGAATGACTAGGCTACTTCCCTCCTTGCCGTGATTAAAACGCTTTGATACCGAACGAAATTTAACCGTGAAAGGTCAATGCGCCCTAGTCATATAGATTTTATCGATGAGTTTGCGCAAACGTTAACTAATCAGTCACGAATCCTCATTGTGGGTAAGGATTTTTGTTGCGGTCATCTTTTTGCTATATATAATGTTCTAAAGCAAAATATTTTGATAAATGTCAAAAAAATTGAGAGCGAGTGATAAAACTTGCCCATAATTTGTGCTCTGCCTCTCAGGTAGGCACCTTTTTCATCCACGTGAGCAAAGTGACAAACCAATGTTTGTTGCTTGTAATCCCTCTAACTACTCAGTGAGCTGTTGTTACTTATTATCACAGTCATCAAATAAGCCGCAGCCTTTGGAATTAAGGCCGAGTAGATACATAGAATTTATCGGTTGGAGTAATCGAGCCGAACCCCATTTATTCATTTTGTAGAGGATTGTCATTGTGACAAAAATTATCGTAGTAGGCGGCGGTGCTGGTGGTTTAGAACTAGCAACTAAGCTAGGCCGCACTTTAGGTCGTAAGAAACGTGCCCAGATTACTCTGGTAGACCGTAAAGCAAGCCACCTATGGAAACCATTGCTTCATGAAGTAGCCACTGGCTCACTGGATGAAGGTGTTGATGCGCTAAGCTACCGCGCACACGCAAAAAACCATTGCTTTGATTTCCAAATGGGCAGCCTGAACGATATCGATCGTGAACGTAAAGTGATTGCGTTGAGCGAGTTGACTGATGAGCACGGTGAGTTACTGATGCCAAGCCGTGAACTTGAATACGACATTCTTGTGATGGCGTTAGGTTCAACGTCAAACGACTTCAATACCCCAGGTGTTCGTGACAACTGTATTTTCCTTGATAGCCCAGAGCAAGCACACCGTTTCCGTACAGAAATGAATAACCAGTTCTTAAAGCTGCACGCTAAGAATGGTCAAGGTACGGTAGACATTGCGATTGTTGGTGCGGGTGCTACTGGTGTTGAACTGTCTGCTGAGCTGCATAACGCTGTGAAAGAGCTTCGTACATACGGTTTTGGCGACCTAGATTCAAGCAAGCTGAACGTTAACCTTGTTGAAGCGGGTGAGCGTATTCTTCCAGCTCTACCTCCTCGTATTTCCAGCGCAGCACATTCTGAGCTAACTAAGCTTGGCGTCAACGTGCGTACAACGACAATGGTTACACAAGCTGATGCTGACGGTCTAACGACCAAAGATGGTGAGAAGATCCCAGCACAGATCATGGTATGGGCTGCTGGTATTAAAGCGCCAGATTTCATGAAAGATATCGGTGGTCTTGAGACGAACCGTATCAACCAGTTGGTTGTCAAAAACACGCTGCAAACTACGCTTGATGACAACATCTTTGCTATCGGTGATTTGGCGCAATGTACACAAGCGGATGGTTCGTTTGTTCCACCACGTGCGCAAGCTGCTCACCAAATGGCAAGCTGCGCATTTAGCAACATCATTGCTAAGCTGAACGGTCGTGACCTGAAAGACTACATCTACAAAGATAAAGGCTCACTGGTTTCACTAAGCCGTTTTTCTACAGTAGGTAGCTTGATGGGTAACCTGACTAAAGGTTCGATGATGGTTGAGGGACGTATTGCTCGTGTGGTTTACATCTCTTTGTACCGAATGCACCAGATGGCACTTCACGGCTTAATCAAAACATCACTGATGATGTTGGTGGGTCGTATTAACCGTGTCCTTCGTCCAAACCTAAAGCTTCACTAATCAGGTAAGCCTTCTAAGGTCATTACGCTGATAATAAAAAAGAGCTCTTCGGAGCTCTTTTTCGATCGTGTCGAGTACGTGTTATTTCGGATTGTTACTCTATTAAGCGATTAAGATAATGGAGGTAACACAGAATAAACCACGCCATCTTTCGGTTTACCGTTAAAGATAAAGCGATTCTTTGCAATGGCTTCACGTTCAGCGCCACATTTCTCGATCAGCTTTTGGCTGGGTAGGTTCTCTGTATCGCAGACAATCTCCAAACGCGTCAACTTGAGCATTGCGAAGCAAAATTCAAATAGGGCAAGCATTGCTTCTTTCGCTATCCCTTTTCTCTGAAATTGATCACCCACCCAATAACCTAAACTTGCCATATTAAAGGTGTGGTAAAGCTCATTTATGGCCACCATGCCGACTAACTTTTCGCTTTTTCGTTCGAAGATACCAAAGCCAAACGCATCGGCTTTAACCCAGTTTAAGCGAGTCGCAAGAATGAATCTCTCGGCCTCGACGGTCGAAAACTCGTCGTGGCACCAGTCGAGCCATGGCAATAAACTCGGGGAGGATTTAACCAGCTGCGAAAACTCTTGAGCGTCTGAGGCTTCAATGATTTTTAGGTTGAGGTGTTGAGTATTTATCTGAAAGTCAGGGCTCATAAGAAATACCGAATTACATGTAAGTACTGAACAAAGGATTCAGTGCAGAATAAAGATAGATAGCACTTAATAAAACGCCCTCACTAGGAGGGCGGATTGAATTATTTATATAATTATAGCCGAATCGGCAAGTAACTTACTGCGCTACACGTCGAACTTGAATCACCATGCCTAGAAGCGGGTGATCAAGGTAGTGAGTCTCAGTACTGCGCATACGACGTTTTTGGTCCAGGCGGTAGCTCTTAAGGAACTCTTCCACTTCAACCGTCGGAGAGATTTCAGTGAGGTTGCCCACTTGAACATTGCTTTCGGCGCCACTTACTGGTGAATCTAGCTCGATTTGTTGCTCTTGAAGAGTCACTTCACGAACGCTCGGCGCTTTTAAATCCAATGTTGTTTCAGCGTAGAGGTAATGCTGAACGTAGATTTGCAGCTTGCCGTCTAACTCGTAAAGCGGCTTATCGATAGTCTCTTCTTGAAAACCATTCGGATTTGATGCAGTTACTGCACCTTTCTCAGAACCGTCGGCATTAAACTGTTTAGAGAAGTCTTTACCGGCTTGAATATGGAAAACCGGTGCCGAGCTTTTGCCTTGGTCGCCTTGACGCCAAGCGGTATGCATCAGAACTTCAAAGCCTGCGTGTTTGCGTAGCTTTTCTTTCTGAGGTGTTAACTTGTATTCCGAGTAAGGCAGCATCTGCACGCCTTTCTTCGCTCGGTATTGGGTATCTTGAAATGAACCTACGCGCTCAAGTGAAATCTGAGGCTGTGTGTTTGGCCAAGATTCATTCACTTTTTCTGCATCAACAGCACGCTTAAAAATGATCACTTCTATATCAAATTGTCTCTGCGCCAAACTTGGCAGTGAGACGAACAATAGTAGCAGTGGGATCAGTCTTTTCATTTTTACTCCGTCTTCCAGCCGAACTACCGGCTGGATAATTTATATGTGCAAGTGGATTGGGTCTTATGCCGAAGGAAGCAAGTTCTGTCTGAATTCGCCCAATAAATCACTAACAAATTGAATTCGTTTCCGTCTGTCGACCAATGGTATCGTAAACTTGAACTTTGTTGGTCCTTCCATTGAAAACTTTTGCGGTTGAGATTGCAACAGTTTAACAAGGTAGTTCGGGTTTATGTCAGCATCCGGGTAGAATTCGATAAATCCGCCTTTATCGTGCGCTTCAATTTTCTTGGCTTTGATAGATGCCGCCGCTAACTTAAGCTCGGAAACCGATAATAAGTTCTTGGTTGCATCAGGAAGAATACCGAAGCGGTCGATAAGCTCGACTTTTAGCTCTGCAAGTTCATCCGTGTCACTCACGCTCGCAATACGCTTGTATGTTGATAAACGCGTGTTGATGTCGGGAATATAGTCGTCTGGCAATAGTGCAGGCAGACGCATCTCAATTTCAGTTTGTTCACGCAATAGATCATCAAGTGAAGGCTCTCTACCTTCTTTCAATGCTTCTACTGCTTGCTCAAGCATCTCCATGTACAAGGTGAAACCAACCGACTGGATTTGACCACTTTGCTCATCGCCTAATAGCTCACCAGCACCACGAATCTCTAAGTCATGGGTTGCTAGCGTAAAGCCTGCACCTAAGTCTTCAAGTGAAGCAATGGCGTCCAATCGTTTGACCGCGTCTTTGGTCATTGCTTTCGGGGGAGGTGTTAGCAAGTAGGCATAAGCTTGGTGGTGAGAACGGCCCACACGACCACGCAATTGGTGAAGCTGAGCTAAACCAAGGTTATCGGCTCTGTCCATCAAGATAGTATTAGCTGTTGGTACATCGATACCGGTTTCGATGATGGTTGTACACACCAACAAGTTAAAGCGCTGGTGGTAGAAGTCATTCATGATGCGTTCCAGTTCGCGCTCTCGCATCTGGCCATGAGCCACGGTAACGCGCGCTTCTGGAATCAGCTTCTGTAGTGACTCTGCTGTTTTCTCAATCGTGTCGACTTGGTTGTGCAGGAAGTAAACCTGCCCACCACGCATAATTTCACGCAGCACCGCTTCTCTGACGATCGCATCATCACTTTCGCGAACGAAGGTTTTAATTGCCAAGCGTCGTGCGGGTGGTGTTGCGATGATAGACAAATCACGCATACCACTCATTGCCATGTTCAGCGTTCGCGGGATTGGTGTAGCAGTGAGCGTTAGGATGTCGACATCCGCACGCATTGCTTTCACTTTCTCTTTCTGACGTACACCGAAGCGGTGTTCTTCATCGACAACCAGCAAGCCAAGGTCTTTAAACTTAATATCGCTAGAAAGAAGCTTGTGAGTCCCCACCAAGATGTCGACCTTACCCTCGGCGACATCTTGCATGATCAACTTCTGCTCTTTAGCTGATTTGAATCGGGATAGAACCTCGACACGAATCGGCAAGTTGGCGAAACGGTCGCGGAAATTTTCGAAGTGTTGCTGCGCAAGTAGGGTAGTAGGGACTAAAACCGCCACTTGTTTGCTGTTATCGGTACACACAAACGCTGCGCGCATCGCGACTTCGGTTTTACCAAATCCAACATCACCACACACCAAACGGTCCATGGCTTTTGCTTGGCACATGTCAGACATCACTGCATTGATGGCCATAGCTTGGTCATCGGTTTCTTCGAATGGGAAACCAGACTTGAAAGTCGCGTATTGGCCACGGTCGAGCACAAATTTGTAGCCAGGTTTCAGCTCACGCTTAGCGTAAACATCAAGTAGCTCTGCTGCAACGTCACGGACTTTCTCTGCGGCGCGTTTACGAGCTTTTTGCCACGCTTCGCCACCGAGTTTATGCAGTGGTGCAGAATCTTCAGCGCCACCAGAGTAACGCCCGATTAAGTTCAAAGACGCAACTGGCACGTAGAGCTTGGCATCGTTTTGATACTCAAGCGTTACGTATTCGGTTTTCATGCCGCCGGCTTCGAGTGTTTGCAAGCCGATGTAACGACCAATACCGTGGTCAATGTGCACAACAGGCTGACCCGGTTTAAGTTCTGCCAAGTGGCGAATTACGGTATCGCTATTAACGCTTTTCTTATCTTTCTTACGACGCTGAACAACACGATCGCCAAGTAAGTCGCTTTCACAGATAAGGGCGATGTTGTGCTCTTCATGGATAAAACCGTGTTCAGCAGAGCCAAGGATTAGGCTGAACTTATCTTTGCCTTTAATCGCTTCGTCGAGGTTTTCAACTTCGCTTGGACGAACTTTAATGCCTCGAAGCAACTCACTCAGAGCCTCACGGCGACCTTCAGACTCAACTGAAAAAACCACTTTGCCTTCGAAGGCTTCAGTGAACTTTCTTAGGTTTGCGAGTGGCTCTTTATTCTGATGCTGAACACTGAGGTCAGGCAATGTCACGACCGGTAAGTTAGTGCGGCCTGCTTTCTCTTCAATCGAATCTAGGCTTAGGTTGACTTGTGGCTTCTGTTTGAAGTGTGCGAATAGCTCGTCTTTCTTTAGCCATAGTTGTTCAGGTGTCAGCAGTGGTCGTAATGGATCAACACCGCGCTGTTCGTATCTGTGAGCAACATCAGCAAGGAAAGAATCAACAGCTGTTTCTACGTCACCAAGAACTAAGAGTTGCGCTTCATCGGCAACGTAATCAAACAAGGTTTCTGTGTGATCGAAGAACAGCGGTTGCCAATACTCAATACCAGCAGGCCAAGTCCCTTTTGAAACCTGCATATAAACCGATTCTGGTTCGCGGCGCGCATCAAACTGTTGGCGCCAACGAATACGGAAATCTTCAATCGCTGTTTCCGAGGTTGGAAACTCATGAGCAGGTAGAAGGCGAATCTCGGAGATATCTTCGATAGAGCGTTGATTCTCAGGATCGAAGGTACGAATCGTATCGATTTCATCATCAAAGAAGTCTATACGATATGGGTCTTTACTGCCCATTGGGAATAGGTCGAGAATAGAACCACGGCTTGCGTATTCACCTGGGCCAAACACTTGATCAACGTAACGATAGCCTGACTTTTCAAGCTGCAAGCGCAGTTTCTCAAGCGAGTAGAGATCGCCCGTTTTCACCATTAGAGTGTGCTGCAGCAAAAAGTCGCGCGGTGACTGGCGTTGCAATAACGTGCTGATCGGAACGATCGTGATGCCATTTCTTAGCGTTGGCAGGGCGTAAAGGCGTGCGATACGATCTGAGATGATCTCTTGGTGCGGCGAAAAGCTGTCGTAAGGCAGTGTTTCCCAGTCTGGGAATAGTGCGACTTCATGTGCCGTAAACTGTTCAATTTCAGATTGTAGCTTAAGTGCGACTTGTGGGTCTGGCACTGCAAGTACGGTATGGCTGTTGTGCTGCTCTGCGAGTTTAGCAATGGCCAGAGCGAGAGACGAACCGACTAGGTTACCGATGTGCTTTTTGTCACCGGCACCTTTAAGTTTAGGTAGTGTAAATATGGATTTTTTGGTCATGTTAATTTACTTGTTATCTCGGTCTAGAGAGCGTTGACGCAAGAGTTTCTGTTGTTGATGAAGTGCCGCTTTAATTAGCAGGTCTTGGTCGGTATCGCGAAGATGAGCGTATTTAAATTTGATTTCGAAACCTGAGTCTTTCGCTTCGCTAGCAAATACTTCTGCGTAGCAATAAATGGCTGCTGCTGGGTGCTCTAGGAAAAGTTTGGCTTTTACTAAGCGACCCGCTTCGATATCTGTTTTGGAAAAACACGAGAACTGACTCGCGCCAAATGAATACGTATGGGTGCGAAATTGTTCATCATCTTGTTGCGATAACATAAAGCTCAACAAGAGGTTTAATTTAGAGTTCTGTGCATCCAATAAACTGATGACATTCTTCAAGTCGCTGTTTTTCAGTTCGTTGCGAGCACTGTCGGCTAACAGGTCCAATTGGCTAAACTCACTTGCCACAACAAAAGGGGCAGGGATCTCCGATTCGAACTGAATCTGAGAAGGTAAAGCGAAGTTACTGTCCATTGGCTCAATATTAGCGGTAAGGCTGTGGTGAACGGTAAAAAACTCTTGTTCTGTCATGCGTTAGTTCCTTGAAGTGATCTATTGATTATCGCTATGTGGCCGCAGTAATCAAGGTCAGTTAATTGAAAGTCTCAAATAGTTGTTTGAAAGTCAGCTATTTGACAAGGTTCTGTTTTTCAAGCCTAACTAATTGAGTTAATTCACCCTATATTTTCAATTAACCCCTACACAGTAACGGCAATACCCGTTACATTAACCCGCATCTCCTTTAGATGGTTCAAAGTATGTTTCATCCTATTTCATTGTTTGTTGGCCTGCGTTATTTGAAAGGCCGTTCAGGTGATCGCTTTAGCCGTTTTGTTTCTTATATGTCGACAGCCGGAATTACCATTGGTGTGCTGTCTCTGGTTACTGTTTTGTCGGTAATGAATGGATTCGAAGCGCAGTTAAAAGACCGAATTCTTGGTGTCCTTCCTCAAGCCGTCGTTTACGAGCAAGGAGGCACAACGTCACTTTCTGCTCAAGCACCTAGCTTTGCGGAGCAAATGTCGCTCAATGGCCACGTAGAACCTATTGTTCGCAGCGAAGCGGTGATCCAAAGTCCTGCTCAGTTATCTGCGGGCTTGTTAATCGGTATTGAGCCAAATTCAGATGACCCTCTTCAGAATCATTTAATTGCTGGCAGACTGTCTTCACTCAAAGCTGGTCAGTATCAGCTTTTCCTTGGTCATACCTTGGCAAGAAACTTGAAAGTGTCTATGGGCGACAAAGTTCGCTTAATGGTGACCAGTGCCAGCCAATACACGCCGTTAGGACGTATTCCAAGCCAGCGAAATTTTACCGTAGCTGGGATTTTTAACACGGGTTCGGATATCGATGCTCAATTGATGGTGACAGATATCAACGATGCTGGGCGTTTGATGCGCTATAAATCAGACACCATTTCAGGCTGGCGACTGTTTTTTGATGACCCATTTGAAGTGGCAGAACTATCAAACCAACCGCTACCGGAAGGTTGGGTGTGGAGCGATTGGCGAGACCAACGTGGCGAGCTATTCCAAGCCGTTCGAATGGAAAAAAACATGATGGGCTTGATGCTTGGGCTGATCATTGGTGTTGCTGCGTTTAATATTATTTCTGCGCTTATTATGGTGGTGATGGAGAAACAGTCCGAAGTCGCCATCTTAAAAACCCAAGGTATGCGTGATGGTCAAGTCATGGGTATCTTTATGGTTCAAGGTGCAAGCAGTGGTGTGATCGGCGCATTATCTGGTGGCATCCTGGGCGTGATTTTAGCTTCGAACCTCAATACTATTTTAGAGGCGATGGGTGTTGCTCTGTTTTCATTTGGTGGACAGTTGCCAATTTTAATTAACCCAATTCAAATCGCCGTTGTTGTGGTTCTGGCTATTGCACTTAGCTTGATTGCCACTGTCTTCCCTTCTTATCGTGCATCGTCTGTGAAACCTGCTGAGGCCCTTCGTTATGAGTAATTTTCTTCAATGTAATGATATCCGTAAAACGTACCGTGAAGGCTCGTTAGATACTGAGGTTCTCAAGGGCGTCAGCTTCGAAATAGAAAAGGGTGAGCTAGTCGCAATCATTGGTACATCCGGTTCAGGTAAAAGTACGCTATTGCATATTTTAGGGGCGTTGGATGATGCTTCTGATGGTAGTGTCAGCTTTCTCGGACAAGACTTAGCGTCTTTGAGTTCGAATAAGCAGGCCAAGCTTCGCAACCAGCATCTTGGCTTTGTTTATCAATTCCATCATCTTCTTTCTGATTTCTCAGCGTTAGAAAACGTAGCAATGCCGTTGTTGATAGGTGGAGAGAAGCCAGCGAAAGCTAAACAAGAAGCACAGTTGCTACTTGATAAAGTGGGGCTAAGTCATCGTGTTGACCACCGACCTTCAGAACTTTCAGGTGGTGAGAGGCAACGAGTGGCAATTGCTCGTGCATTGGTGAACAAGCCTGCGCTAGTGTTGGCGGATGAGCCGACTGGTAACCTAGACCACAACACAGCACTTTCTATTTACGACTTAATGCGCGAACTGAACCGTGAGTACGATACTGCCTTTTTGGTTGTGACTCACGATGGTGAACTTGCCGGTAAGATGGATCGCCAACTTCACATGCAAGATGGTTTACTGGTCAACGTAGAAAAAGAGGAGAGCTAAGTGTTTTCTTCTTTATCTCTATTGATAGGCGGCCGATTTAGCCGGGCGAAACAACGAGACAAAATGGTGTCGTTCATCTCTCTGTCTTCGACGATCGGTATTGCTGTCGGTGTCGCGGTAATCATCATTGGTTTGTCGGCCATGAATGGTTTCGAGCGTGAGCTTCAATCACGAGTACTTTCTGTCATTCCTCACGGTGAGTTTGAGGGCGTGAATAAACCAGTAACTCGCTGGGAGCATGTGATTGAGGAGTCGGTAAAGCACGATAAAGTCGTTGCTGCAGCCCCTTATGTGAAAATTACCGCGCTTGCCGAAAAAGGCAAAGAGTTGAAAGCAATTGAAGTTCGCGGTGTTGACCCACAACTTGAGCAACAAGTCTCAAGCCTATCGAGTTTTATCGATAAGCAAGCCTGGAGCGATTTTAAAGCAGGGCAACAACAGATTATCTTGGGCTCTGGTGTGGCTAATGTACTCGGCGCGAAAGTCGGTGATTACCTGACTCTGATGATCCCGACGGTGAATGGGTCGGTTAAGGTTCAAGCACCTAAACGTGTTCGAGTGAAAGTGGTTGGCTTACTGACGCTTAATGGCCAGATCGACCACAGCTTGGCGCTAATCCCGATTGGCGATGCTCAAGTTTATGCAAACCTAGGCGAGGCAGTAACCGGAGTTTCTTTAAAAGTGACCGATGTTCTGAACGCGAACTCTATTGTGCGTGAGGTGGGTAACCAGCTTGATGTGTATGTGTATCTACGAAGCTGGCAACAGAAGTTTGGCTTCTTGTATCGAGATATTCAGTTGGTTCGCACCATTATGTATCTGGTGATGGTACTGGTTATTGGTGTTGCTTGTTTCAATATTGTCTCGACATTAATGATGGCAGTAAAAGACAGAGCATCAGAGATCGCGATTTTAAGAACCATGGGCGCATCGGACGGCCTTGTGAAACGCATTTTCGTTTGGCAGGGCGTATTCTCCGGTGTGTTAGGTAGTTTGGTGGGCAGTGTAATAGGCGTGTTAGTGGCGCTTAATCTCACGACACTTATCAAAGGGCTTGAAAGGCTAGTTGATCACCAGTTCTTGTCCGGTGACATCTATTTTGTCGACTTCTTGCCATCACAACTCGATATGACGGATGTTGTTGTGGTTTCAGGTACAGCGATTGTATTGAGCCTATTGGCGACATGGTACCCAGCATCACGAGCAGCCAAGTTAAACCCTGCCTCGGTGCTTAGCTCGAAGTAATGCGCTTAGTAATACTTCATGTAGCATGATAGACAAATGGCATACACAAAAAAGGATCCCTGATGGGATCCTTTTTTTTGAATTCAATCTGCATTCTTTACGACTGTGGTTACATCCCAATATTGCAGAGTTCTGTGGTCCATCTGACTTTAACTTGTGTGCGGTTTAAGTGAAGCGCATACAAAGATAGATTGAACGACAAGGAAAAGTTGTCAGTACCTTGCTTGACGCTTCTTCCAACTTCTTACTACTGAGTAACGCCATAACCCACGAATACCAAAGTAGCCAATCATTGCTGAAACCACGCCACAAATCAGGCAACCCAGTAAGAAAGGAGGCCCGATCGTATTCATTTGCGCCAAGATGAAGTCCCAAGACAATTCGAAATGGAAGGCTTGAGGTGGTACATGCATAACAAACGCCCCAACTTTATAAGCAAAGTAGAAGAGAACGGGCATAGTGACCGGGTTACTGATCCAAACAAGTGCGACAGCCAAAGGTAGGTTAACGCCACATGCGACAGCAAGGCCTGCAGACATAATCATTTGGCTTGGTAGAGGGACAAACGCCATGAATAACCCAACAGCGAATGCGCCAGCCGCAGAGCGACGATTAAGGCACCATAAGTTGGGGTTGTACAAAACATTGCCAAAAACTTTCAATGCTTTCTGACGCTTGATTAGCTCATGGTCAGGCATAAATCGTTTGATAAACTTTCTTGGCATAGGAGGAAGCTACTCTCTTGTTTAACACTTGGTTCTTGATTTCATTTGCTGCGACAGTTGTGTCTGCCAGCTTCTGGCCTGTGATGCCTCATTGGGTTTGGGCACCATTGATGCTGTTGTTACTACTAGCATCAACAAAGTATAGCGTTTTCCGGAGTGCAAGAGGTCTAGCAACAGCATTGATACTAGTTATCTGCCTAGGGAATGTAATTGAAATACAAACGAGTCGCTTATTTCAATCAGGGCAGAATACTACCATAAATGCTTCGGTTGTTAGCCTTTTTAGTGAAAATAGCCACGGTTTTGAAAGCGTAATAGTAGCTAGATCAATTGGCGGCGAAAAATTAATCTTTCCTCAATTGATAAAATTACGTTTGTTTACTCCTTTTAAGTTAACACTCGGAGATGATGTCAATTTATCTGTGTATATAAAGCCTGTATGGGGCAAGCTCAATGAAGCTGGCTTTGATTTAGAAAAGTATCTATTTAGTGCAGGTGTGGTTGCCAATGCAATTTACAGATCTGGTACAAAGTATCGCATTCATACCAATAGCAACTTACGGTCCTATTGGTTTGAAAACAGTCTTGAAAGGTTAAGTCAACTGGCAAATCAAGACCTCATTATGGCTTTGAGTTTTGGTTATCGAGACCTTATTCACTCTCAGCGTTGGGACTTACTTAAAAGCAGTGGTTTGATTCACTTGATGGCTATTTCGGGGCTGCATATTGGGATTGCCTTTGCTATCGGCTATCAAGTAGGAAAGGTATTCAGGTTACTATCATCTTCACTTCTTTGGTTGCCCACAATATTCGGAGTCGGCTTAGCCTATTTCTACAGTTGGTTTGCTGGGTTCACGCTGCCCACCTTGAGAGCTTTGGTGATGTGTATTATCGCCAGCTATTTCTTGTGGCGTGGGCAAAATATCAGTTTGTTTCGGTATGTCGCCTTAAGTTTGTGCGTGGTTCTGCTAATTTGGCCATTTTCAGCATTATCGAGTAGCTTCTGGTTGTCTTTTGGTGCGTTAGGTGCCGTTCTTTACATTGCGTTAAATAGTCAGTCATCCGATTCAAACTCAACATTTATCGACCGAGCACTGCAGCTCTTCAAGATTCAGTTAATGCTGACATTCCTGATTGCTCCCTTTTCGATGCTGTTCTTTAATGGGGTCAGCTTAGTCTCTGTTTTCTACAACTTGCTCCTTTTACCTTGGGTGTCGATGGTGGTTATTCCACTATTGTTCCTGGCAATGTTCTTTAGCTTAATATTGGCGCCAGTATCAGGTGGCGTTGGCTTAACTACATTCAACAATGGTTTGTCTGAACAATTATGGATGTTGGTCGACTTATCGCTTGAGCCTCTCGTATTTAGTCTTCCTTTCTCTGAACGATTTTGGTTTCAAGTGGATAATCACACGATTGAGTTGTCTGTATTCCTCATCTTGTTTTTCGGTTTTGTCAGTCGATATTTCAAGCGAGCACTATCTATATTGATTATTACCGTGTTTGTACTGTGGTGGGAGTTCGGCAAGCCTCAACAAGACAAACTAACTATCGATATCTTGGATGTTGGTCACGGGTTGTCTTTGCTCTTAGAAAAGAACAATCAGATTGTTGTTTACGATCTTGGTAACGCATGGCCAGGAGGTTCCATTGTCGAATCCTTACTTATTCCTACTTTGAATCAGAGGGGAATTCATGAGTTGGAGGGTGTAATAGTGAGTCATTTCGATTCTGACCACGCTGGTGGCTATCCGGCGTTACTTGAAAATTACAACCCTAAGTGGGTAAGAGCCAGTCAGAATATCAGTCAACAAGGACAATCTACGATTCAAGAATCGTCAAATATTCAAGCATGTATTTTAGGAGAAGTATGGACTTGGCAAGGGGTTGCTTTTGAGGTCTTGTGGCCTCCCAAACAAGTGAAGAGGGCGTATAACCCACATTCGTGCGTGGTCAGGCTTTTTGACCCCGATCTAGAGTTCTCGATGTTACTTACTGGTGATATTGAATTGGTCAGTGAGTGGTTACTTGCACGCGAAGGCGAACGGCTTCGAAGTGACGTAATGCTTGTTCCTCATCATGGTAGCAATACGTCTTCGATCGCCAGTTTTATTGAGGCCGTTTCACCTCAGTTAGCGATCGCTTCTTTGGCCAAAGGCAATCAATGGGGGATGCCGAGTGAATCCGTTATTGAACGTTATAACGACGCAGGGAGTGCTTGGCTTGATACTGGAGAAAGCGGCCAAATAACCATCAGTATTGGTCAAGAAGGTTGGCAATATCATGAGATTAGAGAACAACAAGGCAGACAGTGGTATAGGCAGATGCTTCGTAAGGGAGTAGAATAGGAAGATTATTGTGAGAAAATTAAGCGATTCTATGTCAACACAAACAGATGAAACTACCTGGGTCACATTTAAAAGACTTTGGACTTATATTCGACTATATAAAGCCGGCCTTGGTGTTGCGGTTATTGCGCTTATTATAAATGCTGTCACTGATACCTACATGATTTCCTTACTAAAGCCGTTACTCGATGAAGGCTTTGGTAATGCAGAATCTGACTTTTTACGTACGCTCCCTCTCATTATCTTTGTCATGATGTTCGTTCGTGGCATCAGTGGCTTTGTTTCAACTTATTGTTTGAGCTGGGTTTCAGGCAATGTGGTCATGGAAATTCGACGTAAAATATTCAGCCATTTTATGCATATGCCAGTTTCTTTTTTTGATAAAGAACAGACTGGTGCGCTGCTATCTCGAATTACTTACGATTCAGAGCAAGTCTCTGCGGCAACCAGTAAAGCATTAGTCAGTATTGTCCGTGAAGGTGCAAGTATTATTGGCCTGTTGACGCTGATGTTCTGGAATAGTTGGCAGTTGTCTTTGGTGTTGTTCGCTGTCGCCCCTCTTGTCGCGTGGGCAATCAGTATCGTATCGAAGCGATTCAGAAAGATCTCTAAGAACATGCAAACCAGTATGGGTCACGTCGCTTCTTCTGCAGAACAAATGCTGAAAGGACATAAAGTCGTTCTAACGTATGGCGGACAAGATCTAGAAAAACACCGCTTTGACCAAGTTAGTAACCAAATGCGCCAACAAAGCATGAAGCTAATCACTGCTCAAGCGGCCGCTAACCCAATTATTCAGATGATTGCATCACTTGCAATCGTAGTTGTTCTATTTCTTGCTAGTGTTGATTCAATTAAAGCAGAGCTTACTCCTGGTACGTTCACTGTTGTGTTCTCGGCGATGTTTGGTTTACTACGCCCACTAAAAGCTCTGACTAACGTAACGTCTGAATTCCAACGTGGTATGGCAGCGAGTACGACCCTATTTGGTTTGATGGATCTAGATACGGAACAAAATAAAGGTACGTTGAAGCCTGAAACCGTAGCGGGTGAAGTCGAAGTAAAAGATGTGACATTTACTTACCAAGGAGCAGAGAAAGCAGCGCTTGATAAGGTCAGTTTTAATATACCGAAAGGCAAGACAGTCGCACTTGTCGGCCGTTCAGGTTCGGGTAAGAGTACCATTGCGAACCTGTTTACTCGCTTTTATGACGTAGACTCTGGCTCTATTGAGCTTGATGGTCACGACATTCGTGATTATGAATTAAGAAATCTACGTGAGCACTTCGCTCTTGTTTCCCAGAATGTGCACCTATTTAACGATACGGTTGCGAACAACATCGCTTACGCAGCTGAAGAACAGTATTCACGTGAACAGATCGAACACGCGGCTAAACTTGCGCATGCAAGCGAGTTTATCGAAGGCATGGAAAATGGCATCGATACGGTTGTTGGCGAAAATGGCGCGAGCCTGTCTGGCGGTCAAAGACAGCGTATCGCGATTGCACGTGCTCTATTGAGAGATGCACCTGTTCTGATCCTTGATGAGGCGACATCTGCATTGGATACCGAGTCAGAAAGAGCGATTCAATCTGCGTTAGAAGAGCTGCAGAAAGACAAAACAGTACTTGTTATCGCACACCGACTATCTACTATCGAGCAAGCTGATGAGATTCTAGTGGTTGATGATGGGCATATTGTAGAAAGAGGTGCACATGCCGAGCTCATCGCCCTTGATGGCGCTTATGCACAACTACACCGAATTCAGTTCAGCGGATAAGATTAGGTCTTGTTGTGATCGAAAAAATTTGGTTTAACAATCACCCATTAAAATACTTTCTCTGGCCGCTATTGTGGCCATTGAGTCTGCTGTTCAAAATGATCAGCGGTCAACGTCGTGATGCTTATCTATCGGGGAAAAAAGAGACCTATCGCCCGCCTTTACCCGTGATTGTTGTTGGTAATATTACCGCTGGCGGCAATGGCAAAACACCGGTTGTGATTTGGTTGGTAGAGATGCTTCAGGCTCACGGCTTTAAGCCAGGTGTTGTTTCTCGAGGTTATGGGGCGAAAGCACCAAACTATCCGTTAGTGTTGGATGAAAACACGCCAGCAGAGCACTCTGGTGATGAGCCTCGTTTGATTCGTAAGCGAACTGGTGCGCCTGTAGCGGTTGACCCTGTGCGCGCAAACGCAGTAAAGGCTTTGCTGAGCGAAGGGGTTAATGTCATCATCACTGACGACGGCCTACAGCATTATGCACTTGAACGCGATATTGAATTTGCTGTTATCGACGGTGCGAGACGCTTTGGTAGTGAGTGCCTAATTCCTTTGGGCCCATTAAGAGAGCCTATATCTCGTTTAGATGACGTAGACTTTTTGGTTAATAATGGCGGTAAAGCCCACGGGCGAGAGTTCTCGATGTCTTTGCTTCCAAGCCAAGCGGTTAACCTGAAGACGGGTCAGAAAAGGTCTGTGGCAGAATTACAGAAGCTGGTGGCTTTTGCTGGTATCGGTCACCCACCACGCTTTTTCAAAACATTGGAAAACCTTGATGGTGACGTGGTTTACACGCAGGGCTTCGCTGACCATCAAGATTTTGATAAAGATGAACTTCATGCCTTGGCAAAAAAAGGTATGAATATGATTATGACAGAAAAAGACGCTGTAAAATGCGAAGAATATGCGCAAGATAACTGGTGGTATCTTCCAGTTTCTGCGCAGTTTGATGAAGATTCGCAACAGCAAATTTTAAAAAGAATAAAAGAGGTTATGGAATACTATGGATCACCGTCTACTTGAGATCGTTGCTTGCCCTGTATGTAAAGGTAAACTAACTTTTGACAAGGATAAGCAAGAGCTTGTTTGTAAAATTGATCGCCTTGCTTACCCAATTAAAGAGGGTATTCCTGTTCTTTTGGAACCTGAAGCTCGCACCGTTTCAATGGATGAGGGTAAGTAATGTCTTATACGGTTGTTATACCTGCAAGATACCAATCGAGCCGTTTACCAGGGAAGCCACTTGCTGACATTGGTGGAAAGCCGATGATTCAATGGGTATACGAACAGTCAATGAAGGCGGGTGCCGATAACGTTATTATCGCTACCGACGACGCTCGAGTTGAAAAAGCGGCCAAAGCATTTGGCGCGACCGTTTGTATGACATCACCGAATCATGAATCAGGCACTGAGCGCCTCGCTGAAGTGATTGAAGTTATGAAGATTCCAGATGATCATATTATCGTGAATGTTCAAGGTGATGAGCCACTTATCCCACCTGCGATCATTAATCAGGTCGCGAACAACCTTGCGAACAGTACAGCTCCGATGGCAACACTCGGTGTGGAAATTACTCATGCTGACGAAGTGTTTAATCCTAACGCCGTAAAAGTTGTGACCGACAAAGATGGGTATGCCCTGTACTTTAGCCGAGCTACTATTCCTTGGGATCGCGATGCTTACGCGAACAATGGTACAGCTGCTGAATCTCCACTGCTTCGTCACATTGGCATTTACGCTTACCGTGCGGGTTTTATTAATACCTATATCAATTGGGAACCAAGTACCCTTGAGCGTATTGAGTGCCTAGAGCAGCTACGTGTACTTTGGTACGGTGAAAAAATCCATGTAGACGTTGCGGCAGAAGCACCTGCAGCTGGTGTTGATACGCCAGAAGACCTAGAAGCGGTTCGAGCTATTATTGGCTAAGCGTCTTTTAGCGACTACTTCTTTGCTCTACAAAAATGCAAAATCATGAGCCTTGCTTATCGCGAGGCTTTTTTATGCCTAAAGAGAAGCGGATGACAGCCTTATTTATCTAAGTTAACGGATATTGAGTTGGTTGCATGGGTTTCTGTAGCATCACCCCGGAATTATCTGAGATTTACCTCGCTCGACTTGCAAATTTTCTCTATAATATGCCGCCTATAAAGTAGTGGCGAATCGCTAGTACAGAATAAAACTTACGACAAAACGTGGAGTAAAAGATGCCTTCTCAAAGCCCAGTGATTACGGTTGATGGACCAAGTGGTGCAGGTAAAGGTACCCTGTGTATGTTACTAGCAGATAAGCTAGGCTTTCATCTTCTAGACTCAGGCGCGATCTATCGCGTATTGGCTTTAGCGGCAATTCACCATGGCGTGGATACTGAATCAGAAGATGCTTTAGTACCGCTTGCAACTCACTTAGATGTTCAGTTTATCGCTGAAGGTGAGCTAGTGAAGGTTATCTTAGAAGGCGAAGATGTGTCTGGTGAACTTCGTAAAGAAGAGACGGGCATGGCGGCTTCAAAAGTCGCTGCTTTACCTCGCGTTCGTGAAGCACTGTTACGTCGTCAACGTGCTTTTAGCGCAGCTCCTGGTTTAGTTGCAGACGGTCGTGACATGGGAACCGTTGTATTTGTTGAAGCTGAAGCGAAAATATTTTTAGATGCAAGTGCTGAAGAGCGCGCGAGTCGTCGCCTTAAACAGTTGCAACAGAAGGGGTTAGATGTTAAATTTGACGACCTTTTGAGCGAGATCCAAGAGCGAGACGATCGAGATCGTAATCGCCCAGTGGCGCCACTTCGCCCTGCAGAGGATGCTCTAGTGCTTGATTCCACCTCAATGAATATTGAGCAGGTAGTCGAAAAAGCACTACACTATATTGAATCGAAACTGGCTGGGTAATTTCGCCGAGCTAGTACGAACGTTGGTCGCAAGGATGATGACCGGCGAATTTATCAACCCCATGCGGTAGGATACCCATGGACGTTTAATTATTGAAGATTAAATAATGACTGAATCTTTTGCTCAACTCTTTGAAGAGTTTCTATCTGAAACTGAATTCCAACAAGGCAGCATCGTTAAAGGTACTGTAGTAGCTATCGAGAACGGTTACGTTCTTGTAGACGCTGGTCTTAAGTCTGAATCTGCTATCCCTGCTGAACAATTCAAGAACGCTGCTGGCGAACTTGAAGTTGAAGTTGGTGCTGAAGTAGACGTAGCTCTAGACGCTGTTGAAGATGGTTTCGGTGAAACTCAACTTTCTCGTGAGAAAGCTAAGCGTCACGAAGCTTGGATCGTACTTGAGAAAGCTTGTGAAGAAGCTGAAACTGTTGTTGGTATCATCAACGGTAAAGTTAAAGGCGGTTTCACTGTTGAACTTAACGGTATCCGTGCTTTCCTTCCAGGTTCTCTAGTAGACGTACGTCCTATCCGTGACACTGCTCACCTAGAAAACAAAGAGCTAGAGTTCAAAGTAATCAAGCTAGACCAGAAGCGTAACAACGTTGTTGTTTCTCGTCGTGCTGTTATCGAATCTGAAAACAGTGTTGAGCGTGACGAACTTCTTGAAACTCTACAAGAAGGTACTGAAGTTAAAGGTATCGTTAAGAACCTTACTGACTACGGTGCATTCGTTGATCTTGGCGGTGTTGACGGTCTTCTACATATCACAGATATGGCTTGGAAGCGCGTTAAGCACCCATCAGAGATCGTTAACGTTGGTGACGAAATCCTAGTTAAAGTTCTTAAGTTCGATCGTGAGCGCACTCGTGTTTCACTAGGTCTTAAGCAACTAGGCGAAGATCCATGGGTAGCAATCGCTAAGCGTTACCCAGAAGGTCACAAGCTTTCTGGTCGTGTTACAAACCTAACTGACTACGGCTGCTTCGTTGAAATCGAAGAAGGCGTTGAAGGTCTAGTACACGTTTCTGAAATGGATTGGACTAACAAGAACATCCACCCTTCTAAAGTTGTTAATGTTGGCGACGAAGTTGAGGTTATGGTTCTTGATATCGACGAAGAACGTCGTCGTATCTCTCTAGGTCTGAAACAGTGTAAAGCTAACCCATGGCAGTCATTTGCAGAAATGCAAGCTAAGGGCGACAAAGTTACTGGTAAGATCAAGTCTATCACTGACTTTGGTATCTTCATCGGTCTAGAAGGCGGTATCGACGGTCTTGTACACCTATCTGACATTTCTTGGAACGCTGCCGGCGAAGAAGCTGTACGTGAATACAAGAAAGGCGACGAAATCTCTGCTGTTGTTCTAGCAGTAGATGCAGAGCGTGAGCGTATTTCTCTTGGCGTTAAGCAAATGGAAAACGACCCGTTCAACGCATACGTTGCTGACAACAAGAAAGGTGTTCTTGTAAACGGTACTGTAACTGCAGTTGACGCTAAAGGCGCTACTATCGAGCTAATCGAAGGCGTTGAAGGCTACCTACGTGCTTCTGAAGTTTCTCGTGACCGTATCGAAGATGCATCTCTAATCCTAAGCGTTGGCGACAGCGTTGAAGCGAAGTTCACTGGTGTAGACCGTAAGAACCGCGTAATCAACCTATCTATCAAAGCTAAAGATGAAGCTGATGAGCAAGAAGCAATGGCTTCACTGAACAAGTCTGATGAAGGCGCGTTCGGTAACGCAATGGCAGACGCATTCAAAGCTGCTAAAGGCGAATAATAGCTTCTCGTTAAGAGAATTATAGCTATCTAGCCAAGAAAGGAGCCGTAAGGCTCCTTTTTTTTTGCTTATTTTTCCTATAGGTCTATAATTTCTAAAAAGAAAACCAACGAGGGTAACTATGACTAAGTCTGAATTGATTGAAAGACTGTGCGCTGAGCAAACGCATCTTTCTGCAAAAGAAATTGAAGACGCTGTAAAAGACATTTTAGAGCACATGGCTTCAACACTAGAAAGTGGTGATCGAATCGAAATTCGCGGCTTTGGCAGCTTTTCTCTGCATTACCGTGAACCTCGTGTTGGACGTAATCCTAAAACTGGTGACAAGGTTGAGTTGGAAGGTAAATACGTTCCTCACTTCAAACCAGGTAAAGAGCTACGCGAACGAGTAAACTCAGGGTTGTAGGCTACTTATCGGAATTAAGAAAAGCGGCATACTATAATGTATGCCGCTTTTTTATGACCATAATATGGTGGTCTGATTAGTAATTTTCCTGCATAATCGTACAGCTAACTAATCAATGAGTGATGAACTATGAAAATTATAAAAATAGTCGCTGTTATCGCACTTTTCCTAATGGCACTGGCTTTAGGCTCTCAAAACCAAACAATTGTGAATTTCAATTATTTGCTAGCGCAAGGTGACTTCCACCTGTCAAGCTTGCTAGGTGTTGTATTCGTTTCAGGTTTTGCTCTTGCTTGGTTAGTCTTTGGAAATATGCACATGCGATCTCAACTAAAAATTCATCGCTTGAAAAAGCAACTCAATAAGCAATCAAAGCAGGTCGCTGCTGAAACTAAAGCTTAAAGGCCATATTTGATGTTAGAGTTACTGTTCTTACTTTTGCCCATCGCAGCCGCTTATGGTTGGTATATGGGTAATCGTAATGCTCAGCAAGAAAAACAAAAGCAATCACACCAGATCTCCCGCCAATACGTGACGGGTTTGAACCTATTACTGTCAGACCAATCTGACAAAGCGGTTGATCACTTCATTGAGTTACTTCAAGTAGACAATGAAACCATCGATACTCACTTGGCTTTGGGCAACTTGTTCCGCTCAAGAGGCGAAGTTGACCGCGCTATTCGTATTCACCAAAATCTTATCTCTCGGTCTGGGCTTACCCTCGATCAAAAAAACCTCGCATTGCAACAATTAGCTAAAGACTATACGGTTTCAGGCTTTCTTGATCGCGCAGAGAAAATTTTTGAACAGCTTGTAGAAGAGCCTGATCATAAAGAAGGTGCTTTACAGCAGTTGGTTGCCATTTATCAGCAAACGCGTGAGTGGAATAAAGCGATTCATTACGGGAATATCTTAGTTAAACTGAGCAAGAAGAAAATGAAGACGCGTGCGATGGTTGCACACTTCTGGTGTGAGCTTGCGATGCAAGAACAAGCCGACGGCAACCGCCCTAAAGCGCTTCAGCACTTCAAGAAGGCCCTTTCAGAAGACCCTAAATGTGTTCGAGCCAGTATTGCTTTAGGAAAATTCCATTTAGCCAATGAAGATTATCACAAGACAATTACTTATTTAGAGTCAGTTCTCGAGCAAGATATCGACTTCATTAGTGAAGTCCTGCCAACGCTTGCTGAGTGTTACCACAAACTTGGACAAGAAGCGCAGTTGGTCGAGTTCCTTAAAGCGTGTATTCAGAAGAAAGCCGGTGTTTCCGCTGAGTTGATGCTGGCTCAACTCGTTGCCGACCATGAAGATGTTGGCTCTGCTCAAGAGCTACTGACAAAGCAGCTTGTTAAAAACCCAACCATGAAAGGTTTTTATCGATTAATTGATTATCACCTAGAGGAAGCGGAAGAAGGTAGAGCCAAAGACAGCTTAACAACGCTTCAATCTATGGTTGGTGAACAACTCAAGGTTAAGCCTCATTACCGATGCCGTCAGTGTGGTTTCTCAACTCACTCAATGTATTGGCACTGCCCTTCATGTAAGGGGTGGGGAACGATCAAGCCTATTCGTGGGCTTGATGGTGAATAGATTTGTGGTCATTTTAAGACCAAATTATTAATTGCAGCTTTCGGGCTGCATTTTTATGACTGTTATTTATGGCCTGATTGGTATAAATATTTTGTAGAAAGTTAACTGCGTTAGGAGATGAAATGAACGACCAAAAAATCATTGTAGCATTGGATTATGATAACCAAGCGGATGCGTTAGCCTTTGTCGATCGTATTGACCCAGCATCTTGCCGCCTAAAAGTTGGCAAAGAGATGTTTACTCTGTTTGGCCCTGAATTTGTTCGTGAATTACATAAACGTGGTTTCTCTGTGTTTTTGGACCTTAAGTTCCACGATATCCCGAACACATGTTCAAAGGCGGTACGTGCTGCCGCTGAGATGGGCGTGTGGATGGTGAACGTGCACGCGAGTGGTGGCGAGCGTATGATGACGGCTTCTCGTGAAATTTTGGAACCATATGGTAAAGATCGTCCATTGTTAATCGGTGTGACGGTACTAACCAGTATGGAGCAATCTGACTTAGCGGGTATCGGTCTGGATCTAGAGCCACAGCAACAAGTGATGCGCTTAGCGTCTTTGACTAAAAACTCAGGCCTAGACGGTGTTGTATGTTCTGCACAAGAGGCTTCTTTGCTCAAAGGTGCACTTGGTCAGGAGTTCAAACTAGTAACTCCAGGTATTCGTCCTGTAGGCGCTGATGTTGGTGACCAGAAGCGTATCATGACGCCTTCTAAGGCGATTGAGTCAGGTTCTGACTATCTTGTTATCGGTCGTCCAATTACTCAAGCAGCAGACCCTGCATCAGTACTTGCTGAAATCAACGGCACGCTAGCTTAAGCTTATCATTAAGTCGTAATTCCAATAAAGAAGGCCAGCAATTTGCTGGCCTTCTTATAGGTGTACTAAATACAGAATTGGTCTGGAGTAGACTTGTTCTAAACGGCTTAAACCGGAGCGCCACTATGAAACTTAAAGTCGCTGTCTTCTGAAGTGATAAGTTCTGCTTCAACTTGCGCAAAATGAGCAATACGCTCAGAGATATCTTTCCCTGCGATTTGTTCCGCGAGTTCAAGATAGTCTTGATAGTGACGAGCTTCTGAACGAAGTAGAGATACGTAAAACTTTTCCATGTCTTCTTCTAAGAAAGGAGCCAGTTTAGCAAAGCGTTCACAAGAGCGAGCTTCAATAAATGCACCAATAATAAGCTTATCAACTAGAGCATCAGGCTCGTAAGTCTTAACTTGCTTGATTAAACCCTTAGCGTAGCGGCCCGCCTCGATCGGTTGATAAGTCACGCCTTTTTTTACCATCAATTCCATCACTTGGTAGAAGTGATGCAGCTCTTCTTTGATCAGCAATACCATTTTATCGATCAAGTCAGCACCGTAATTACAGCCTTCTTTCGCTGTAATTTGCTTTGATACATTACTTTTACCACGTAGAGACTCCAAGTCTCCAATACGACGGTAAGCAAATTGCTCGTAGGGCAAAATCCACTCATTCAGTTGCTTCGCGCTTTCTTTATCTACCGCATATTTACGGATAAGGAACAAAGCACTTTGAGCTGCTTTAAGTTCACAAAGCATGTGATCGCGTAGAATGATATGAAGGTTTTCAGGCTTCTTGGCTTCATCTATCCATGAATCTGGCGTTTCAGCTTTAAGAAAAGAGTGTATAGGGGCTAATAATTCTTGATACATGGTAAGGGCAAGTTTGTTGATAATGCGGGATTTTATCACAGCTTAAGAGATCCCCCTATACGGAGAAAGGAAATTCCACAGGTACAAAAAAGGCCGCTAATTTAAATAGAGCGGCCTTTAAGTGTTGAGTTAGAGCGTTACCATTTTTTCTTCTGACCGAATAGAGCATCCATGTCATCTTCACGCTCTTTCGATTCCATCTGCTGTAAATCTTCTGCGTTTTTATTTAGGCGCTTCTGATCAAGATCGTCAAGCATCTGTTGTAGCTTGTCTTTCGCTTGATTGGAGTATGCGTCGTTTTTCGTGGCTAATGCATCGATGCCTTTGCGCAACAGTTGAATCGCTGTGCCAGGCTGTCCACGAGATATCGAGTCATTTGCACGTTTGATAACATTCTCGATGTTGATGCGAATTTGGATTGTTTCTAAGCGAGCGTTTTCAACCACAAAAGCTTGAGTATTAAAACGTCCTTTATTGTGCTCGTTACGAACCGTGTCACGCAAGCGTTTAACTAGCTTAAGCATCATGATTGCTTGTTTGTCACTACTAGGCATGCGAAAAGCGGTGCTTTCGCCCCCTTGGTGATTCTCTTTAAGCTGAGTTATTTGTTGCTTTACGCTTTCGATGCGTTGGGCAAGCTGCTTATTTTTAGGATCGAGTTCATACATATTAACTAATGCATCAAGAATTCGATTGTTTAAGCATATAAGAAGATCTTGGCTAAACGGCATGTGGTGAGCATTGCCAATTAACTCTTCTGTTCCATCTATAATGGTTAGATAACGAGAAGCTTCCTGTTTCTTCGTTGTTTCTACCTTAACTTTGTATTGAAGCATGATGTTGTAGCCTAAAACCAACACCAAAAGCACGGCTACCAAGGCGATTATTAAACCAATATTCATATATTTGTGTCTGCTTATTGTTTTCTATAGCTAACTAGAGAGGATACACGATTCCATTGTGTATAGGCACTTGTAAATTACAATTTTTGATTATCTCTTGTTGAGCGCAATCGGCAATCAAAATTTACTAACTAATGTGTGAGAATGAGGAGTGGCTTACAAAGCGTCAGTGATATTTTTATTTGTTACGCTTTAAAAGCTCGATATTTCTGTCATTTTAGTTCTCGAAGCGTTATAACTATTAATTATATTACACGAGACTATAACGCTCTATTTGCAAATAAGTTAGCGCAGAAATGAGTAAAGGATTACGAGGTTAGATATGAAGTTACAGCAACTGAAGTACATTGTTGAGGTTCTAAACCATAACCTAAATGTTTCAGCGACAGCAGAGAGTTTGTACACATCTCAGCCCGGCATAAGTAAACAGGTTAGATTACTTGAAGACGAGCTAGGCATTCAAATATTTGAGCGTAGCGGTAAGCATTTAACTCAGGTTACACAAGCCGGTGAGGATATTATTCGTATCTCTCAAGAGATTTTGGCTCGTGTTGAGAGTATTAAAGCGGTTGCAGGTGAGCACACTCATCCTGAGATGGGCACATTGAATATTTCAACCACTCATACTCAAGCTCGTTATGCACTCCCTGATGTGATTAAAGGTTTCACGGCGCGTTATCCAAAAGTGTCGCTTCACATGCATCAAGGTACGCCAAGTCAGATGTCAGAAGCGGTAGCTAAGGGTACAGCGAACTTTGCGATTGCAACGGAAGCGCTACACCTTTATCAAGATGCAATTATGCTGCCTTGTTATCATTGGAACCGTTCGATCGTGGTAACGAAAGATCACCCTCTTGCACAGAAACGAAATATCTCGATTGAAGATCTTGCCGCTTATTCTCTCGTGACTTATGTATTTGGTTTTACTGGCCGTTCCGAGCTGGATACAGCATTTAACAAAGTAGGCTTAACACCGCGTGTTGTGTTTACCGCGACGGATGCTGATGTGATTAAAACTTATGTTCGGATGGGAATCGGGGTGGGTGTAATTGCAAGCATGGCGATTGACCACGAGCAAGATACAGACTTGGTTGCTATTGACGCGAGCCACTTGTTTGGTGCGAGCACCACAAGTATTGGCTTTAGAAAAGGCACTTTCCTGCGTTCTTACATGTTTGACTTTATGGAGCGTTTTGCACCGCACTTAACTCGCCCAGTAGTTGAGCAAGCTATTTCTTTGAAATCGAATGAAGAGATCGAAGAGATGTTTAAAGACATCGACTTACCCGTTCGCTAAGGGTGATAGTTTTACCTAGATTCCTAATTCGGCCTGTTTAAAGGCCGTTTTCATTTAAGCTCATTTGTGGTTTGCTTGCTGGTAGGTTGTCTTTATATAGCCTCAATTTGTAACCTTCCTTTCCATTTTGGCCTCTTACCCCTACAATCCTCGAATCATAGGGGGAAGCATGCATTCACGATTCAAAATACTCGATTCATTTTTGCTAGAGCACCAAATTTACTGGCGTTCAGAACCTTTTCACCTATGCCAAACTCACGATCAGCCATGGACAGACGTGAACCTTCCACTTGTCGATTGGTTAGATGGTTTGAGTATTGAACGCATTCAAACGCTAAAAGAACAGCCTCAAGTTCTGATTTCGGAACTTATGCGTTTTCTCCCAGAGTTAGAGAATGCCAATCAACACATCCAGTTTGATAATTCGGCTTTAGTTGGGCTTGCTCTTCCGCGCGGTACTGCCGATGGTATCCCCGGCAGAAAGCTGCAACAAATCGTCGCGATGGGAGAGGCTTCATTAAAAGAGCATCATGGTAAAGAGTGGCTTGAATGGTGTTCTGGCAAAGGCTTTCTCGGTCGGATCTTATCTCAGCAATCAGATCAAAAAGTCACTAGCTTTGAATGGCAACAATCGTTGTGTGAAAGCGGGCAAAAGATTGCAGATGACCAGAAACTAGAGATGGACTTTGTTCAAGGTGACGCGTTTTCAAAAGATGCAGATCGGGTGTTTAACTCAAATCAACATGCTGTTGCTCTTCACGCTTGTGGTGATCTTCATGTTGAATTAGTGAAGAAATCTGTTTCACATGGGCTTCCTGCAGTCACCATTTCTCCATGTTGCTACCATCTTATTCGCGATGAAAGCTACCAAGCGATGTCATCCGTTGCGAAAAGCTCAGCATTAACGTTGAGCAAGAGCGACTTAAGAATCCCGCTTCAAGAAACCGTCACTGGTGGTGAAAGAGTAAAAAGACACCGTCAGTCAGAAATGAGTTACCGATTAGGCTTTAGCCAACTACTTAAGGGTGAGCTTGGTGTCGACGAGTACATTCCTGTACCAAGCATCAAGAAATCGGAGCTATCCGAAGGCTTTGAATCATTTTGTTGCTGGGCATCTGAAGTGAAAGATATATCGCTGGGTTCAGATATTGATTTTGACTCTTATTTAATTCAAGGCGAAGCGCTTTTCTGGGAAATGGAAAAGCTGAGTTTAGTTCAACAAGTCTTTAGAAGACCTTTAGAGATATGGTTGGCCTTAGATCGTGCCATTTATCTGCAAGAACAAGGTTATCAAGCTTCGATTGAAGAGTTCTGCGAACGTAGTGTAACGCCAAGAAACCTATTGATTCATGGGGTTAAGATCGAGCGCTAGCGGTAAACAGCACTGGTACGTGTTTTTACGATCTAAAATCATGAATGCAAAATAAAGCTATAAGTACAAAAAAGTGATAAATACAAAAAAGCCAGCGCGACATTATGTCGTACTGGCTTTTTGTTTAATGTGTCTGAGTTAACTGAACGCTTCAACGAGAAGGTTATTGCGTTCAGTTAGTCATTACATCATTAGTTAAACATTGCGATTGCTTCTGCAGGCGCTACGTATTCTAGGTCAAAGCTCTCCGCAACTTCTTTACAAGTCACTTTACCGTGGATTACGTTTAGACCTTCTAGGAAACCTTCATCAGATAGAAGTGCTTCGCGGTAGCCTTTGTTCGCTAGCTTAACAATGTAAGGAAGTGTTGCATTGTTTAGTGCGTAAGTAGAAGTACGAGCAACGGCACCTGGCATGTTGGCAACACAGTAGTGAACTACGTCATCAACGATGTAAGTTGGATCAGCGTGAGTCGTTGCGTGTGAAGTTTCGAAACAACCACCTTGGTCGATTGCAACATCAACAACCGCTGAACCTGGCTTCATCTTAGCGATGTGATCTTTTGTAACAAGTTTAGGAGCGGCTGCGCCTGGGATCAGTACTGCACCAATCACTAGGTCTGCTTCTAGAACATGCTTCTCAATAGCGTCTTCAGTAGAATAAACCACTTTTGCGCGACCTTGGAATTCTTCATCAAGACGACGAAGCGTATCTACGTTGCGATCAAGAATGGTTACGTCTGCGCGAAGGCCAACAGCCATACGTGCTGCGTTAGCACCAACAACACCGCCGCCAACAACAACAACTTTTGCTGGCTCAACACCAGGAACGCCGCCAAGAAGAAGACCACAACCACCGTTAGATTTCTCTAGTGTTTGTGCACCTGCTTGAATAGACATGCGACCAGCGACTTCAGACATTGGTGCTAATAGTGGCAAGCGACCCATATTATCTGTTACAGTCTCATAGGCTACGCAGACAGCTTTGCTCTTGATCAGCTCTTCAGTTTGTGGAAAATCTGGTGCAAGGTGTAAATAGGTAAATAATATTTGCCCTTCGCGAAGCATAGCTCGCTCGACAGCTTGAGGTTCTTTAACCTTTACAATCATTTCTGCTTTCGCGAAAACGTCAGCAGCAGTAGGAAGAATGGATGCGCCTACAGCGATGTAATCATCGTCTGAAAAACCGATACCATTACCGGCATTGGTTTCTACAAAAACTTGGTGGCCGTGTGAGATTAGTTCTCTCACGCTAGCTGGGGTCATACCAACGCGGTATTCGTGGTTCTTGATTTCCTTAGGTACGCCAATGATCATCCTGACTCCTCATTTTATTTTGGTTGTTTTATCTATGTGTAGGGTAATTCTGTCGAATTAATATCTAGTATAGATATGTTTAAGTAAAATTTGATACTGAATATTAAAAAGTTGTAGTATATTTTTTTGCAAGGAAGTAATAAGGTGGAATAAAAAATGGCAGACAATTATAAGAAGCCGTCCAAGGAACTAGATCGTATTGACCGCAACATTCTTAATGAGTTGCAAAAAGACGGTCGTATCTCAAACGTTGAACTCTCAAAACGAGTAGGGCTTTCTCCAACTCCATGTCTTGAGCGTGTTCGTCGTTTAGAGCGTCAGGGTTACATTACTGGGTACACAGCATTGCTGAACCCACAGTACCTTGATGCTTCACTTTTAGTGTTTGTTGAGATTACGTTGAACCGTGGTGCGCCAGATGTGTTCGAACAATTCAACACCGCTGTGCAGAAACTGGATGACATCCAAGAGTGTCATTTAGTGTCGGGTGATTTTGACTATCTTCTAAAAACACGTGTATCTGATATGGGTGCTTACCGTAAGCTACTGGGTGATACGTTACTTCGTCTACCAGGCGTAAACGACACTCGAACTTACGTTGTAATGGAAGAAGTGAAACAAACCAATCAACTTGTGATTAAAACTCGTTAATCATAATTGGTGAAATGAAAGAAAGCGGACATTTGTTCCGCTTTCTTGCTTTCTGGAATTGGGTTTTTCTGTTTGATATGGTTAAATCAACAGTAGTTTCATTGAAACGAGCGGCTATTGCCGCTCGAGATGTTTTTATCCCGTTTAATTATTAAGTTGGTTTATGTTCAAGCAGAGCAGTAATAAAGTAGAAACAATCATTAAAACGAGTGAAGAGCCTCAGTCTCCTCGTTTAAGTGGTTCTCAACGTCTAAAAGAGTGCAGCCTAATTCTAGGTGTTCTCTTCTCTATTCTACTTGCCGTTGCGTTATTAACTTTTAGCCCTGCTGACCCATCATGGTCGCAAACGGCTTGGGGTGGTGATATTCAAAATGCAGGAGGCTACGTAGGTGCATGGTTGGCGGATACGCTTTTCTTTGTGTTTGGTTCTTTAGCTTATCCTTTACCTATCTTGGTGACGGTTGCTGCGTGGGTATTATTCCGTAAACGTAATGAAGATGAGCAGATCGATTTCATGCTGTGGGGTACTCGTTTACTTGGACTGACTGTCCTTATTCTTACTAGCTGTGGTTTAGCGGATATCAACTTCGATGATATTTGGTACTTTTCATCTGGCGGTGTAGTCGGTGATGTATTAACAAGTCTTGCGCTTCCAACGCTGAACGTTCTGGGCAGTACGTTGGTTCTTCTTTTCTTATGGGGAGCTGGCTTTACCCTATTAACGGGCATTTCCTGGTTAAGTATTGTTGAATGGTTAGGCGAGTGTGCAATCAAATCCTTTACGTCAGCCGTTAATAAGGCGCGCGGCCAAGATCAAGAGCTGCTTGAACCTCAGTTAACAGAATCGGCAGACCGCGATTTAATCGAAGAACGTCATCAAGAGCCGAGTTACCGTGATGTTCCTGCTTTAGAAGATAACAAAGAATCAAAAGAGCATGATCTACTAGATCCTGCGATGAGCTTCTCAGCGACCAATGAGTCTTCAGGCGAGGCTACAAATGCGCTAGACAGTGCCGCGTCGCCGAAGCGCCATTACAATATTCATATGCCTGTCGAGGCGCCAGCGAAGCAAGACGCTTCAGCTCAAGAAGTGTCTGATATTCAACGTCAACCTGAAGTTGAACCTGAGCCGATCCCTGCTGCACCTGTTTACCAAGCGCCAGAAGAACCATTAGAAGAAGGTATTGAGCGTTCGAAGCAGTTGAATGCAACGATAGAGCAGCTAGAGAATGCTGCAATGTATGAAGATGATCTAGCGGCTCAAGAGCAAGTTGACGCACATGAATCTCAGGTTGCGTATCAACAATACATGCAAAACGAACAAGCAGAAGTTAGTCCAACTCATAGTGATTTTGATAGTGCTGAAACAGCAACGGATAGTTCCTCTGAAGTCGAGGGTGAATTCGATACGGAAGATGTTCAACCTGAATCGTTATACGCTTCGCCAATGGGTGAAACAGAAGAAACAATCGAAGACGATTCTTCTGTGCAAGCATCTCCGTTTGATATGGCGGAAGAGCAAGATGAACAAGCTTCAGTGTTCCAACCGGTATCGATTGAAGATGTTAATACTGAGCAACAAGAGCCTTTAGCTGCCCAACAAGGTAATGCGGAGTTTGAGCAAGCTAACGAACAAACTGAAGAGCTTGCTGTTGATCTTCCATGGGAGGAGGTCTCGGAAGATGAGTCTGCGCACCAAGACCAAGATGTAGCAGCATTCCAAAATCTGGTATCTGAAGCGCAAGCGAATATGGCGGCGACACAAAACCCGTTCTTGGTACAGCAAGATGTGAATTTGCCCAAACCTGCCGAGCCATTGCCAACACTTGAGCTGTTGTTCCACCCTGAAAAGCGTGAAACCTTTATTGACCGCGATGCACTAGAGGCGATTGCTCGTCTTGTAGAATCGAAGCTAGCGGACTACAAGATAAAGGCAGATGTGGTTGATATTTTCCCAGGTCCTGTCATCACTCGATTCGAACTCGATCTGGCTCCTGGCGTCAAAGTAAGCCGTATTTCTGGCCTTTCTATGGACTTAGCGCGTTCACTTTCTGCATTGGCAGTACGTGTCGTAGAGGTAATACCGGGTAAACCTTATGTTGGTTTGGAATTGCCGAATATGAGCCGTCAAACCGTATTCTTCTCCGATGTGGTAGGTAGCCCTCAGTTCCAAGAAGCGACGTCACCAACGACCGTTGTTCTAGGACAAGATATTGCAGGTGAAGCGGTTATTGCTGATTTATCGAAGATGCCACACGTACTGGTTGCAGGTACCACCGGCTCTGGTAAATCGGTGGGTGTGAACGTGATGATCTTGAGTATGCTTTACAAGGCATCGCCTGAAGACGTTCGTTTCATCATGATTGACCCGAAAATGTTGGAATTGTCTATCTATGAAGGTATTCCACATCTATTGTCTGAAGTCGTTACCGACATGAAAGATGCGTCTAACGCCCTTCGTTGGTGTGTTGGCGAAATGGAACGTCGTTATAAACTGATGTCGGCACTTGGTGTTCGTAACATTAAAGGCTACAACGACAAATTGAAGATGGCTGCGGAAGCGGGTCACCCAATTCATGATCCTCTGTGGAAACCGGGCGACAGCATGGACCCTGAAGCACCATTATTGGAAAAACTGCCTTACATCGTAGTTGTCGTTGATGAATTCGCCGATTTAATCATGGTAGTTGGTAAGAAAGTTGAAGAATTGATTGCTCGTTTGGCACAAAAAGCGCGTGCGGCGGGGGTTCACTTGATCTTAGCAACTCAACGCCCGTCAGTGGATGTTATTACGGGTCTTATTAAAGCCAATATCCCGACACGTGTAGCCTTTACCGTATCAACCAAAACAGACTCTCGAACCATTCTTGACCAAGGTGGTGCTGAGTCACTACTTGGTATGGGTGATATGTTGTACTTGCCACCGGGTTCAAGCCACACAACTCGTGTACACGGTGCGTTTGCATCTGATGATGATGTACACGCGGTCGTGAATAACTGGAAAGCACGCGGTAAGCCAAACTATATTGAAGAGATTACGAACGGCGACCAAACCCCAGAAACACTATTGCCGGGTGAGAAGATGGAAGGCGATGAAGAAGTCGATCCTCTATTTGATCAAGTGGTAGAACACGTTGTTCATTCACGCCGAGGTTCAGTTTCTGGTGTGCAACGTCGATTTAAGATCGGCTACAACCGTGCCGCACGAATTGTTGAGCAATTAGAAGCTCAAGGTATTGTCAGTGCTCCAGGACATAACGGTAACCGAGAAGTCTTGGCGCCAGCGCCACCAAAAGATTAGTTCCAATAGGAACTCATAACTATTCAGTCGGTCAAAACCAAAACATGACCGACTTATGTTCTAACAGGATTATTGATGAAAAAAGTATTCGCACTTTTATTTATGAGCTTCTCAGTATTTGCTTCTCCGAAAGAAGAGTTGAGTAGCCGCTTGTCGCTGAATGCAGGTTTTAGCGCTGACTTTAAACAAGTCGTCACCAGCCCTGATGGTGATGTTGTGATGGAAGGCGAGGGTACGGTAGAGATTGCACGCCCTAGCTTGTTTCGTTGGGAAACGACTTTCCCTGATGAAAACCTATTGGTCTCTGATGGTCAAAGCTTGTGGTACTACAGTCCGTTCATTGAACAAGTGAGCATTTACTGGCAAGAACAAGCCACATCGCAAACGCCATTTGTATTGCTGACTCGTAACCAAGAAAGCGATTGGGACAACTACAACGTCGCGCAAACGGGTAACCAATTTACGCTAACGCCAACGGCTGTGGACTCTAATCAGGGCGATTTCCAGATTAACATCACCAAGAAAGGCATTGTTCAGGGCTTTAATGTGATTGAACAAGACGGCCAAAAAGGTGAGTTTACCTTTAACAATGTTGACTTAGGTAAACCTGCTGCTGACCGCTTTACTTTTGTGGCGCCGGAAGGTGTCGAGGTCGACGACCAAAGAAACTGATCCAAACTGGCAGATCGTTTGGTAGTAAGTCGATAGGTATTGATGCCATCAACGAATCAAGAGATTGCAATTGAGTAATTACAGCTTAGATTTTGCGGGGGACGAAGATTTTCGTCCCCTTGCTGCTCGTATGAGACCTGAAACTGTTGAACAGTATATTGGTCAGCAGCATATATTAGGTCCAGGTAAACCCCTTCGCAGAGCGTTGGAGGCGGGCCATATCCACTCCATGATTTTATGGGGGCCTCCGGGCACCGGTAAAACCACGCTGGCAGAAGTGGCAGCTAATTACGCCAATGCAGAAGTCGAGCGCGTGTCAGCAGTGACTTCGGGTGTAAAAGACATTCGTATCGCCATTGAAAAAGCGCGTGAGAACAAGCAAGCAGGGCGTAGAACGATTCTATTTGTGGACGAAGTCCATCGCTTTAATAAAAGTCAGCAAGATGCGTTCTTACCTCATATCGAAGATGGCACGGTTACGTTTATCGGCGCGACCACAGAAAACCCTTCTTTTGAGTTAAACAACGCTTTGTTATCACGTGCGCGTGTCTACAAACTGACTTCGCTTAATACTGAGGATATCTCCCTCGTCATTCGCCAAGCCATTGAAGATAAACAGCGTGGCTTGGGTGATGTGTCGGCTGATTTTGCTGATAACGTATTAGATCGTCTTGCGGAGCTGGTCAACGGTGATGCACGTATGTCGCTCAACTATCTAGAGCTGCTGTATGACATGGCGGAAGACAACGACAAAGGCGAGAAAGCGATAACATTGCAGTTGTTAGCTGAGGTGGCTGGTGAGAAGGTTGCTCGTTTCGATAACAAGGGTGATATTTGGTACGACCTAATCTCCGCCGTTCATAAGTCGATTCGAGGCTCTAATCCCGATGCTGCGTTGTATTGGTCGGCGCGAATGATTGCAGCGGGTTGTGACCCTTTGTATATAGTAAGACGCTTGCTGGCGATTGCTTCTGAAGATATTGGTAATGCTGATCCAAGAGCAATGCAGGTCGCAATGTCGGCTTGGGATTGCTTCACGCGTATTGGCCCAGCAGAAGGGGAGCGTGCGATTGCGCAGGCGGTTGTCTATCTAGCGTGTGCGCCAAAGAGTAACGCTGTTTACACGGCTTGGAAGCAAGCCTTAACGGATGCTCACAACCTTCCTGAATATGAAGTCCCTCATCATTTACGTAATGCACCCACAACTTTGATGAAGGACATGGGCTACGGGCAAGAATACCGTTATGCTCATGATGAACCAGGTGCCTACGCCGCTGGAGAAAAGTATTTGCCGCCTGAAATGGGCGAAACACAATACTATTTCCCAACAAAACGAGGCTTAGAGACCAAAATTGGCGAGAAGCTAGATTATCTGGCGGATTTGGACGCAAAAAGCCCACAAAAACGCTATGAAAAGTAGTCTTTTTTGGATATCGTTACCTAGTCATAAAAATTCAATTAAATCGTTACAAATTGGTCGAAATAGCACCAGTTTTAGGGGTTTAGCAGTGATTCAGTAGCAATCTACTGAATATTCAAATAACTAAAGCATAGGATTAGCAATGCTGGATTCTAAATTACTTCGAGCTGAGCTGGATGAAACAGCGGCAAAATTAGCACGTCGAGGCTTCACCCTTGATGTAGAGACAATTCGTGAACTTGAAGAAAAACGTAAGTCCCTTCAGATGAAAACTGAAGAGCTACAAGCGTTACGTAACTCTCGATCGAAGTCCATTGGTCAAGCGAAAGCAAAAGGCGACCATGAAGAAGCTGAGCGTATCCTTGCAGAAGTAGGCAACTTAGGCGCAGAACTAGACCAAGCTAAAGTAACATTGGCTGAGCTTCAATCTGAGCTAGAAACGATCA
Organism: Vibrio sp. 1F253; assembly: GCF_041439295.1. Taxonomy (NCBI): domain Bacteria; kingdom Pseudomonadati; phylum Pseudomonadota; class Gammaproteobacteria; order Vibrionales; family Vibrionaceae; genus Vibrio; species Vibrio sp. 1F253. The sequence goes on from NZ_JBGONU010000002.1 coordinate 60,574, forward strand.
CAATGTCAATTCCTAACCTACCTGACGCAGAAGTGCCAGATGGTAAAGATGAAGACGACAACGTAGAAGTTTCTCGTTGGGGTCAACCTAAGACTTACGACTTCGAAGTGAAAGATCACGTGGATCTTGGCGAAATGTCTGGCGGTCTTGATTTTGCTAGCGCAGTTAAAATCTCTGGTTCTCGTTTTATCGTGATGAAAGGCAAATTCGCACGTCTACACCGTGCTATTGCTCAGTTCATGCTGGACCTTCACACTGATGAGCACGGCTACACAGAAATGTACGTACCGTACCTAGTGAACCACGATAGCCTATACGGTACTGGTCAACTTCCTAAGTTCGGCGAAGACTTGTTCCACACAAGCCCGCTAACTGAGCAAGTAAGTGATGTACCGCTTAAGACGTTATCGCTTATCCCTACTGCGGAAGTACCGGTAACGAACATGGTTCGTGACACGATTACTGATGAAGCTGAACTGCCACTTAAGATGACAGCTCACACTCCATGTTTCCGTTCTGAAGCGGGTTCTTACGGTCGTGACACTCGTGGTCTTATCCGTATGCACCAATTCGACAAAGTTGAATTAGTACAAATTACTAAGCCAGAAGACTCAATGGCAGCGCTTGAAGAGCTAACAGGTCACGCTGAGAAAGTACTTCAACTTCTAGAGCTTCCTTACCGTAAAGTGATTCTATGTACGGGTGACATGGGCTTCGGTTCTGCGAAAACTTACGACTTAGAAGTCTGGGTTCCAGCACAAGAGACATACCGTGAAATTTCTTCTTGTTCAAACATGTGGGATTTCCAAGCGCGTCGTATGCAAGCTCGTTTCCGTCGTAAAGGCGAGAAGAAACCTGAACTTGTACACACACTTAACGGTTCTGGTCTTGCTGTTGGTCGTACTATGGTTGCTATTCTTGAGAACAACCAAGAAGCAGATGGCCGTATTGCTATCCCAACAGTACTTCAACCATACATGGGCGGCGTAACGCACATCGGCTAATGCCAATTTTGGTTAATCAAATTTAGATTAATCTGACTTGTTAGAATATTTAAAAGGCTTTGCTGTAATGGCAAAGCCTTTTTTGTATGCGGACGTTGTTTAAATAGAAGCTACATATATGAGAAGGCAGCCTCGGAAGTATTGTTTGCTTGTTTCCAGGCCAAGTCTGCTTGCTTACATGCCAGAAGCGCCTTTCGGTAATAGTTTTGATAGTTGTTTTGTGTCAGCTCATCAATCGTATAAAGCTGTGTGATCACTTCGTCACATTGCTTGATGATGGTTAGCACTTGTTTTGCACCCATTGAATCAGGCCAAATAACAGAGAGCAATTTTATCGTATTCATACATACGTTCTTGATCATCGGACATCGTTTATGAATATCTAAGTAAGCCACAAGCACCTGTTTGTAGTCTGACTTTGCTAGTTTGATGCCGATATTCTTCTCTTTGAGCCAGTTCATTTTTGCGGTGTTGCGATGTTTCATCTCAGTGCACATCGTTATCTGACTTGAAACCACTGTCTCGCTCGCTGTTTTCACTATCAACATGCTGCAACGGTTTTCCGCAATTTTAAACTCGTTTTCACAGCTCATCCTATCCAATAACCATGCATGGTGATAAATCACAGGGAAGGCATCAAAGTCATTCTTATCGTGCAATGCGGTTAGTATAGTGACTGCTTTTTGATATTGGTTAGCTTCCATCGCGATGTGAGCTGCGATAAGTGCTAAGTCAGTTTGAAGCCGTGATCTTGCCTCGGTAGGGATCTTCGAAATTAAGTAATTGACGTGACCCAAATTCGCTTGCTTATCGATGCCATCTGAGGCGCAATAGAGCAAGAATCGTATATGACTTAGCTTCATATATAGGTTGTCTCGAAAGGTGTCCTTATTGATTTGCACATGGTTTTGGTAGTGAAATAGCGCTGTTTTAGTATCATTAACCGATAAGCATAGATTTGCGATTGCAAGCTCTCTCTCAGAGTTACCTGGTGTTAGTTTACTCGCTAACTTGAAGTGAGCAATGGCTGCCGGAACCTTATTGCTGATCAGGTTTACTTGAGCTGCTTGGTCTCGATACAAAGTGCAGGTTGGCGCAGAATTGATCAAACTTTCAATCATCGACTGTGCTTCGCTAAGCTGCCCCAAATTCGCAAGGCTGTTTGCTAATCCTGCTTGAGCCCAATCAAAACTGCCTTCATCTATCGCTTTCTGATAGACATTCTTGGCTTCCTCGTAGAGCTCTAGTTTTGATAGAAAGCTCCCTCGAAATTGCTGGATTGTTGCGAAGTATTCGGGATGAAACGCGGCAAGCCCTTCGCAATGCTCTAGGCCCGCTTCATAGTTATTTTCTCTCTCAGCCTTATAAATGTCTTGTAAAATCAGCTTCTTCCTTAAGGAACTGGTGATGCGCTGTTTTAGAGTTTCGCGGTTAAACGGTTTTAACAAATAGTTGTCAGGTCGTAGTTCAAGGATAGGGCGTATCGATAGAGCTGAATTTTCACCTGTAACAAGAATAAATATTCCGTCATCTTTTAATCTGTTGGCTTGCTTCAATTCTTCAAATAGCTGTTTGCCGTTGATCGTGTTACCAAAGTTGTAATCACAAATGATGACATCAAAAGTTGTGTCATTCGTGATGGTCATTGCAACACGAGGTGATTTCGCAATGGCAATCAAACGTTCTGAAAAACCAATATGAACCAGCATGTTACGAATAGTTGATAACACTATCGTTGAGTCATCAATGATAAGTGCATTTAGTTGGGTTAATTTCATGCTTACTTTAAATTATTTACTGACGTGAATTACGTAGCTATTGCGGATTGTCTTGATGTCTTGCACGACCGACAAAACAAGAAGCGTTAGGTTTCTACGAAGTTGATATAAGCCTTCGCTAGAATTGGATTCTTTTTTTGCGAATATTTTTATCTAATAGGAGTTAAAAATATTGGCTAATTTGATTCTGAGATGAACTCGAATAAGGAAGGTCATTCATTATATTCAGTACCAAAATGGCGCGTATTTTATGACGGCTTTTTACCCGATAGGTAACACTCTTTTGCTAATTGTTTTTATGGAGAGGATTAAATTTATTTGTGGGGTTTTTCGAGTTCAAATCAAAGATAAAACAATGGCTTGGGGTGTGTTTGTTGGCTGGTTTTTCACGTGAAGGATAAGCCGCCGTTAGTATTTTATGGGCGGCTTATAGGTTTTCTAAATGATGTTTGTTAAATCAACTTGGTTTGAAGCAAGCAGATTGTTGGAGGGCTTTATCAATAGATGAAACAAGTTGTTCGATGTGCTCAGCCTTGCTAATGAAAGGAGGCATCATATAAATCAACTTACCAAACGGACGTATCCAAACGCCTTGTTCAACAAAGTGAGCTTGGATGGTTTCCATATCGACAGGTGTGTGGGTTTCAACGACGCCAATAGCGCCCAACCAGCGAACATCTTTGACAAGAGCATGCTTGAGTAGAGGCGGTAGTAACTCAGAAAAGAGTTGTTCAATCTGATGAGTCTGATTTTGCCAATGACCTTGCTCTATGATGGACAAACTTGCCGCACCTACAGCACAAGCTAAAGGGTTGCCCATGAAGGTTGGCCCGTGCATAAAGCACCCGGCTTCACCGCCACATACCGTGTCGGCGACTTCTTTACTCGCAAGTGTCGCTGACAGCGTCATGTAGCCACCAGTTAAAGCCTTCCCTACGCATAGGATATCAGGTTGAACATCGGCATGTTCGCAAGCAAACAATTTCCCTGTACGGCCAAAGCCGGTCGCAATCTCATCCAAGATCAACAATACGTTGAATTCATCACACAGCAAGCGAACCTGTCTCAGGAATTCAGGATGGTAGATGCGCATGCCGCCAGCACCTTGAACGATAGGCTCTAAGATCACGGCAGCAACTTCTTGATGGTGATTTGCCAGCTTTTCTCGAAAGCTGTTGATGTCGTTTTCGTCCCATTGATCCCAAAAGCCGCTTTTTGGCGAATCAGCGAAAATGTGCTCAGGCAAAAAGCCTTTGTAGAGACTATGCATTGAGTTATCAGGATCGGTCACTGACATTGCCGCAAAGGTATCACCGTGGTAACCATCTCTCAACGTGAGGAATTTTGAACGAGGTTGCCCTTTAGCGTGCCAGTATTGGAGAGCCATCTTGAGACTAACCTCTACGGCTACTGAACCTGAATCAGCCAAGAATACGTGCTCGAGATTATTTGGTGCTAGGTTCAAAAGTTTCTTACATAAATCGATAGCAGGCTGGTGGGTGATACCTCCAAACATAACATGCGAAACCTTATCGATTTGGCTGTGAGCTGCAGCATTGAGCTCTGGATGATTGTAGCCGTGGATGGTTGACCACCAAGAGGACATACCATCAATAATTCGTTTTCCGCCCTCTAATTCTAGGTAAACGCCGTCTGCGTTAGTGACTGGGTAGCAGGTCAGAGGTGTCAACGTTGATGTATAAGGATGCCAGATATGCTGGCGGTCAAAGGCGAGATCCATAGTAACTTCCATTCTTGGTGTGGCTAATAAATAACCAGATGTAAACTTTTGATATTATCAATGTGTTGACAGTCTAAAGCTTGTCGGTAGACTATCCAAGCATAAATACAATCTCTATTGATAGAGATGTAACATCAAATAATAAAAAAGGATCTACACGTGGAAGTTCGTCATGACTGGACAGTTGCTGAAGTAAGAGCACTGCTTGAAAAACCGTTTATGGATTTAATGTTTGAAGCTCAAGTGGTTCATAGACAGTACCAAGAGCACAACCACGTGCAGGTGAGTACACTGTTATCGATTAAGACAGGTGCTTGTCCTGAAGATTGTAAGTACTGCCCTCAGAGTGCTCACTACCGAACGGATGTCGACAAAGAACGCTTAATGGAAGTCGAGCGTGTTTTGGATGCGGCGCAAAAAGCTAAGAACGCGGGCTCGACTCGCTTCTGTATGGGCGCGGCATGGAAAAACCCGAAAGAACGCGATATGCCTCACCTAACTGATATGATCAAAGGTGTGAAAGGCATGGGCCTAGAAACATGTATGACACTAGGCATGTTAACGCCTGATCAAGCAGGTGAGCTAGCGGACGCAGGTTTGGATTACTACAACCATAACCTTGATACGTCTCCGGAGTTCTACGGAAGCATTATCACCACTCGTACTTACCAAGACCGTTTAGATACGCTATCTCATGTGCGTGATGCCGGTATGAAGATCTGTTCTGGTGGTATTATTGGCATGGGCGAAAGTACTAATGACCGTGCAGGCCTGCTTGTAGAGCTTGCGAACCTTCCTGTTCACCCAGAAAGTGTACCAATCAACATGCTCGTAAAAGTCAAAGGCACACCGATGGAAAACGTCGATGATGTTGAGTCTTTCGACTTCGTCAAACTGATTGCGATTGCTCGCATCATGATGCCTATGTCTGCGGTTCGTTTATCAGCAGGCCGTGAGAACATGAACGAACAGATGCAAGCGATGTGTTTCATGGCGGGTGCGAATTCTATCTTCTACGGCTGTAAGCTACTGACTACGCCAAACCCAGATGAAGACACGGACATGCAGCTGTTTAAGAAGTTAGGTATCAACAGCCAACAGGTGGCTCAGAAGCCTGACGAAATTCAAGAAAATGAACTGTTAGATCAAGTGGTGGAGCGGGTTGCTGCTCGTCCAACGAAAGATGACATGTTCTACGATGCCACTGTTTAAATCTCGCATCAAAAGTGCCCTTGTTCATCGCCGTGAGCAGGGGTTAACTCGTCAACTTAAGGTACTCGAAAACAGTAATGGCCCTTTGCTTAATAGTGAAGGTTCTCGCTTTATTAATTTTTCGAGTAATGATTACTTAGGCTTGGCAAACGATTCTGAATTGGTTGATGCGTGGCAAGTGGGGCTTTCCCAGTATGGTGCTGGTAGTGCGGCATCGCCATTGGTCACGGGTTTTAGTCCTGCTCATCGAAATTTAGAGACTCAGCTGTGTGAATGGCTTGGCTTTGAACGCGCCATTCTCTTTAACTCTGGTTTCAGTGCTAACCAAGCTTTGTTGTTTTCTCTGCTCGAAAAAGACGACTTTCTGTTGCAAGACAAACTTAACCACGCCTCTTTGATGGAAGCGGGGATGCTTTCACCTGCAACCATGAAACGCTTTAAGCACAACGACACGCAACATTTAGAGTCGCTATTGAGTCGCACTCCACAATCCTTGGTCGTGACTGAGGGTGTGTTCAGCATGGATGGTGATCAAGCACCTCTCAGCCAGATATCTAGCCTGACTAATCAATACGACAGTTGGTTGGCGATTGATGATGCCCACGGTATTGGCGTATTAGGTGATAATGGGGCAGGGAGCTGCAACGCCGCACAAATCTCACCTGATATCTTGGTGGTGACCTTTGGTAAAGCATTTGGCCTTTCTGGTGCTGCGATTCTTTGTTCGTCAGAAGTGGGTGATTATTTAACTCAGTTTGCTCGTCATCATGTTTACTCTACGGCAATGCCACCCTCACAAGCGGTGGCTTTGTCTCATGCCTGTAAGATGATTCAGACGCAAGAGTGGCGTCGAGAGAAGTTAACTGAGTTAGGGGCGCTCTATGCGGAGCAAATGAGTGGTGTGAATGGTTTTATTGATACTCAGACCCCGATTAAGCCATTTGTGATTGGTGAAGCCCAAGCCGCGCTTTCTATTGCAGAAGAGTTGAAGCATAAACAAGTTTGGGTAACGGCGATCAGGCCACCAACTGTAGCTACTGGGACAGCTCGTCTGCGTATTACCTTAACCGCCAGCCACAGTCAGAAGCAGGTTCTTCAGTTAACCAACTCGTTGTTTAAAGCAATAGAGTTAAATAATGGGGCTCAGTAAATGTCACAAGAAGCAGTAGTGGATAATTACGTAGGCCAAGATAAGAGTGCGATTGCTGAAGCCTTCGGCAAAGCAGCAGCAACCTATGACAAACACGCTGAATTTCAGCGCGATGTAGGCCACCGACTATTGGATAAGCTACCGAGTGACCTCTCTGGGTTAAAGGTGCTCGATCTAGGTTGTGGTACTGGCTATTTCTCACAGCAATTGGTGGAACGAGGCGCTGAAGTGGTATGCGCAGACCTTTCTATTGGAATGCTGCAAAAAGCCGAACAGCGCTGTGGCGCAATGATCTCTTTATATCGACAAGCTGATGCCGAGCTATTGCCATTCGAAGATGGGGCTTTTGATATTGTTTTCTCTAGCCTTGCGTTGCAATGGTGTGACGATTTATCGTCGCCTTTGAGGGAGATGAAGCGTGTCACCTCGCTTGGGGGACGCGTTATTTTCTCAACTTTGCTTGATGGATCACTGTTTGAACTGAAAAAGTCGTGGTCCAAAATTGACGCACATCAACACGTTAACCATTTTATTACAATCAATCAGGTAAAAATTGCGTTAGCGCAATCTAGCTGTACGGCTCATCAACTAGACTTGCCCACCATCACCGTTTGGTACGACACTGCGTTTGAACTGATGCGCGACCTTAAAGGTATCGGCGCTAATCACGTAAGTGGTCGCTCACAAGGTTTAACAAGTCGCCGCATGTTGCAGCTTGTTGAACGGGAATATCGAGAGTTTAAAAACCATCAAGGTTTCTTGCCAGCAACATATCAAGTTTGTTTAGGGGTTATTCAATTATGATTGATGCATTATTCATTGCAGGTACGGATACCGAAGTGGGAAAAACTGTGGTTTCAAAAGCGATTCTTCAAGCTTTGGCCGCACAAGATTTATCAACAATTGGTTATAAGCCAGTTGCAGCAGGGTGTGAACAATACCCTGAAGGGTTACGTAACAGTGATGCATTGCACCTTCAAGAAGCTGCGACGCAAGATATCGCCTACGAAGACGTTAATCCGTATGCGCTGTTGCTACCATCATCACCACACATTGCAGCAAAGCATGATGGTGTGGTGATTGATGAAACCGTATTATCAGCTAAGTTGGCAGAGCATAAGCAAAACTCTGACATCGTGTTAGTTGAAGGTGCTGGTGGTTGGCGTGTACCGGTTTCTGATGAAGAATATTTGTCTAGCTGGGTCAAAAAAGAGCAGCTGCCAGTGGTATTGACGGTCGGCATTAAGCTTGGCTGTTTGAGTCATGCACTGCTAACTGCAGAAGTGATTCGTGCTGATGGACTGAACCTAGTAGGTTGGGTTGCAAACCGCATTAACCCAGGTACTGAACATTACGCCGAAATTATAGCGATGCTTGAAGATAAGCTAGGTGCACCGAAGTTAGGTGAAATTCCGTATGTGCCAAGAGCAAAGTCTAAGAACATTGGTAAGTACATTGATGTGCAGCCTTTGCTTGCGCTTTAATTCTCACCTTGTGTACTAAATAAGAAAAGGGCTGCGATTGCAGCCCTTTTGCTATGTTAAGCCTTTTGGCCATAAGTTTATAAACAACTGGCCTTTGAACAAGTCGCTATGGGTTAGTGTTCTTTTGTAAGTCCCATTAGTGCTTGTTGTGTCTCTGTGATTTTTGTCTGTGCCGCTTGCGGTGTTAGGATCCCAATCTGCTTTTTTGCTTCTTCTTCAGTAATCCCTAGGTGACAGCACAGTAAATCGATAGCCATTTGAGTGTTAGTACCTTCAACCATGATTCTTCCCTTTTTGTACATGGACTAGCCAATAAATCATCTGAAGCCACTGTAAACGGATTGTTATACCGACACCATACGACTTAGGTCTAATAGACTGGAGGTGATTCGAATATGGTCTCGTAATCAAATGTTGCAATTTAATGCTTAACCTTGTTTTCTTAATCTAAGACTATATGTATAACTAAGTATAAGTCTTCAAGGTTGGAATAAATTGCTGTCTGCCTTGTCTATAATAATAAGTTTTATAAAAACAGCTTTCATGCGGAGATAAGTAATGAAGCGAGTAATGTTGTTCCTTGCAACCAACCTAGCGGTTGTATTGGTACTAAGTGTTGTTCTTAACATTGTATACGCAGTTACAGGTATGCAACCTGGTAGCCTATCAGGCTTATTGGTGATGGCTGCAGTGTTTGGTTTTGGTGGCTCATTCATTTCATTGATGATGTCAAAGAAAATGGCGCTACGATCGGTAGGCGGTATGGTCATTGAAAGTCCACGTAACGAAACCGAACATTGGTTGATGGAGACAGTAAGCCGTCAGTCTCAACAAGTTGGTATTGGTATGCCAACGGTGGCGATTTACGATTCGCCAGACATCAACGCGTTTGCGACGGGCGCTAAGCGTAATGATTCATTAGTAGCAGTCTCTACGGGTCTGCTACACAACATGACGCGTGATGAAGCTGAAGCAGTGTTAGCGCATGAAGTGAGTCACATCGCGAACGGTGATATGGTGACCATGACGCTAATGCAGGGCGTGGTGAACACGTTCGTTATCTTCCTATCTCGTTTCATCGCCAACATTGTTGCGTCGAATGACAACGAAGAAGAGGGTGGCAGCAACATGATGGTGTACTTTGGTGTGTCTATGGTGCTGGAATTAGTATTTGGTTTCTTAGCAAGCTTCATTACGATGTGGTACAGCCGTCATCGTGAATTCCATGCCGATGCAGGTGCTGCGCACTTAGTAGGTAAAGAGAAGATGATAGCAGCGCTAGAGCGTCTTAAGGTGAGCCATGAGCCACAACTAGAAGGTTCTATGATGGCATTTGGTATCAACGGCAAAAAATCGCTTACTGAGCTTCTGATGAGCCACCCACCACTAGACAAGCGTATTGCGTCTCTACGTAACATGTAATCGCTACGTAATTCTCAGTCGCTAGTCGACAAGAGACCTTTTAAAGGCTTCCTTCGGGAGGCCTTTTTTGATCTTGGTGTTCAAGACAGTAAGTATCCGAGGGATATGTGTCTGGTGATAGAGGGTTACTGGTGATGAAGCGTTGCGATATTTATTGGTTGATATCGCACAGACTGACATGTGTAGGGCAATAAGTAGGGAGTGCTTTGTGTCTTTTGTTGATGGCTCTTGTGCTGAATACACTTTGTTCTACGCAACAAAAAGGCTTCCACATGGGAAGCCTTAGTCTATTCTGTGATTCGAAATTCGAATCTTACAGCTTGTCAGTTAGCTCGATTGCTTGACCGATGTAGTTCGCTGGTGTCATCTCTTTCAGACGAACTTTCTCGTCTGCAGGGATTTCAAGGCCGTCGATGAATGCACGCATGCCTTCGCCATCTACACGTTTACCACGAGTTAGCTCTTTTAGCTTCTCGTATGGCTTCTCGATGCCGTAACGGCGCATTACTGTTTGTACTGGTTCTGCTAGTACTTCCCAGTTCTTGTCTAGTTCAGCAAGTAGCGCTTCACGGTTAACTTCTAGCTTGCTAATACCTTTCAGAGTTGAAGTGTATGCAATGATAGCGTAGCCAACACCAACACCTAGGTTACGAAGAACCGTAGAGTCAGTAAGGTCACGCTGCCAGCGAGAAACTGGAAGCTTTTGTGCAAGGTGGCTGAATACTGCGTTTGCTAGACCAAGGTTGCCTTCAGAGTTTTCGAAGTCAATTGGGTTAACTTTATGCGGCATTGTAGAAGAACCGATTTCGCCAGCAATAGTCTTCTGCTTGAAGTGACCAAGAGCGATGTAGCCCCAAACGTCACGGTCGAAGTCTAGAAGGATAGTGTTGAAACGTGCAACTGCATCAAAAAGCTCAGCGATGTAATCGTGAGGTTCGATTTGAGTTGTGTACGGGTTCCAAGTTACGCCAAGAGATTCAGTGATGAACTCTTCGCTGAACTGGTGCCATTCAACTTCTGGGTATGCAGAAAGGTGTGCGTTGTAGTTACCTACAGCACCGTTGATTTTCGCTAGGATCTCAACGTTTTCGATTTGCTTGTATTGACGTTCCATACGGTACGCAACGTTAGCCATCTCTTTACCCATAGTAGAAGGAGAAGCAGGCTGACCGTGCGTACGAGACAGTAATGGAATGTCACGGTACTCGTTCGCAAGCGCTTTGATAGCATCAATTACGTTACGGATTTCTGGAAGAATCACTGTGTCACGAGCTTCTTTAAGCATAAGCGCGTGAGATGTGTTGTTGATGTCTTCAGAAGTACATGCAAAGTGAATAAATTCGTTTACAGCGTGAAGTTCAGGAACGCCAGCAACTTTCTCTTTCAAGAAGTACTCAACCGCTTTAACGTCGTGGTTAGTCGTGCGCTCGATCTCTTTGATACGTAGAGCATCTTCTTCACTGAAGTTAGCAGCTAGTTCATCAAGAAACTGGTTAGCTTCTGCACTGAACGCTGGTACTTCTTTGATTGCATCTGTAACTGCAAGCTTTTGTAACCAACGAACTTCAACGATAGAGCGGTACTTTAGTAGGCCAAACTCACTAAAGATGCTGCGTAATGCAACAGTCTTGCTTCCGTAACGGCCGTCTACTGGTGAAACAGCAGTCAATGCTGACAGTTCCATGGTGTTCTCCTGAATTGAATTTTCTAAATTTTGAGAGGTTTATACCAGTAACAATCTCAATTGTCACGCATATTGCGCAATCGTTTGCGTGAGAGTTGTGTTGGTACAAAAAACAAGCTCGCGACGAGGCGCGAGCTAATAAATCACATGCGAGCTAGCAGGATTTGAGCCTGCTCGATCATCTTCTTGCGACCGAAGATAAGGTGGCGACGTTTACCGCCAACTTGACGCCATAACACAGCGCTTCGAATTCCTGATAACAGCAGGGCACGAACCTTATGCTGGCTCGACGTCTGTTGAAGTACAGCTGGCGTACCAGAAACCTGAATACGCGGGCCGATAGGGCTCACAACATCAAGGTAGATACTGGCTAGGTTGCTGATCATTTGCTCGTCAAACAGATCAAAGTGTTCAGTTTGACGTTCTGCAGTTTGAATACGATCGCCAAGCTGAGACATAGAGTCGTTACGAGAAGATAGCTTACGCTCAAGTGCCATCAAGCTGATGATGTAGCGAGTAATATCGCTACCAGCGGGAGTACTATCGATACCTTTTACTAAGCACTCAAGGCCAAGCTTTAGGTTCGCTTCACGTCCAAAGACACCCACGGTGTTCGCTGGATTGGTATTTAAAATGGCACTGAGTGAAGCTTCGAAGGCATCTTTATCACAATGGCCGTCTTTCGCTACTTGTTGAACCAAAGCCACAGCTTGGCAAATTCCAGCGAAAGCAATAGTACGGTCATAAAGTGTATTAGCCACGTAGTAACTCCTAGTTGTCTTCTATTGTTTGTCGTTCGATTATTGGTTAGATGCGCTTTTCAATGATACCACCACCAAGACATACGTTGTCTAGGTAGAACACTGCTGATTGACCTGGGGTCACCGCAATTTGTGGTTCGTCAAAAATAACCTTAATGTTCTCATCATCAATTGGGATGATTGTACAAGGAATATCGGTCTGACGGTAACGTGTTTTTACCGTGCACGTCATAACTTCAGTAATTGGTGTGCGATTAACCCAATGAAGCTGAGAAGCGATCAAACCTTCTGATTTTAAAAGAGGGTGGTCTTTACCTTGTACCGCGATCAGAACATTACGTTTAAGATCTTTTTCACCAACAAACCATGGTTCTTCATTACCGCCGCCACCTTTGGTGCCACCGATATGCAGGCCTTTACGTTGGCCTAGTGTGTGGTACATCAAGCCTTGGTGTTGCCCAATAACTTGGCCTTCTGGTGTCTCGATGTTTCCCGGTTGAGCGGGTAGGTATTTGCCTAAGAACTCAGTGAACTTGCGCTCACCAATAAAGCAGATGCCTGTTGAATCTTTCTTTTTCGCAGTGATCAAGTCTTGCTCTTCAGCAATACGTCGTACTTCTGGCTTCTCTAATTCACCCACAGGGAATAGGCTGCGTGCCACTTGATCTGAGCTTAGCGTATAAAGGAAATAACTTTGGTCTTTATTGCCGTCTAGGCCGCGTAGCATTTCTGGCTTCGCACCAGCGTCTAGCTCTTCTTGTGTTGGGAAAGTACGACGAACATAGTGACCCATCGCGATGTAGTCTGCGTCTAATACTTCATCCGCAAACTCTAAGAATGCTTTGAATTTGATTTCTTTGTTACAAAGGATATCTGGGTTCGGTGTACGACCCGCTTTGTATTCTTCCAGAAAGTACTCGAATACATTATCCCAGTACTCTGCTGCAAAGTTGATAGTGTGAAGGTGGATACCTAACTTGTCACATACCGCTTGAGCATCAGCAAGGTCTTCAGCTGCCGTGCAGTATTCTTCGTTATCGTCTTCTTCCCAGTTTTTCATGAAAAGGCCTTCTACCTGATAGCCTTGTTGCTGAAGAAGATACGCCGATACTGACGAATCTACACCGCCGGACATACCGACAATTACTTTCTTTTCGCTGTTTCCAGAGCTGATATCTGACATGTCTAAACACCGTTACTATTACTTGGTCGCAGATTCTAACAGAAAGAGAAACACCGTGACAGATCCGAGACCGGAATCACAGTTTCATTTGCACAAATAATGCGCTGACTTCGTTAGAGAATCGCATGAACGCGAGGAGACTCGCTAGGATGTCAGATCTATATGTGGCATAGTCGCTCAAAATCCAAGAGCTGAGATAAAAAATGTCTGAACAAAATGAGTTTATGCAAGAAGAACAGTTGATCGAGATTATCGAGAACCAACTTGAAGATGGACAACCAGTAAAAGTTAAAGAGACGCTAATGCGTTTAATGATGACAGGTACACCTCGTGAAGAGGCAATTGCAGCGATGGCATGTGCACTGGCAATTGAAGTATTTGATGTAATGAAAAACGGCGCAGAGTTTAATCAGAAACGTTACGCCGAGCATTTGGGCATGCTGCCTGATCTTAGCTTTATGGAAGGCGAATAAAAAAATAGCCTAGCAAACGTTTGCTATAGTTTGAAAGATTGCCGCGTTAAATATAGCGCGGTAGAATCCGCCACCTATTTCCCCTTGACTTAGACTAGCCCTATGAAATTCCCTGGACAACGTAAATCAAAGCACTATTTTCCGGTTCACGCTCGTGACCCTTTAGTAAGCCAAGCTCAAACGAGCAAAAGAATGTCACGTACCCATATTATCGGTATTGACCAAACTTTGGTGGATATTGAAGCAAAGGTGAGTTCTGAGCTAATCGAGAAATATGGCTTAAGTAAGGGACACTCTTTGGTTATTGGTGATGAAGCTGCTGAATCTTTGTATCAAGAATTAAAAGAACAGTGCCTGATCACTAATGAATACGCAGGTGGCACGATCGGTAACACATTACACAATTACTCAGTATTGGCGGATGACCGTTCAACACTATTGGGTGTAATGAGCCAAGATATTAAAATTGGTAGCTACGGTTACCGCTATTTATGTAATACATCAAGCAGAATGGATCTGAACCATTTACAAGGGGTAGATGGCGCAATTGGTCGCTGCTTTGCATTAATTACAGAAGATGGTGAACGTACTTTCGCAATTAGCGAAGGACAAATGAACCAATTAAAACCAGAAAGCATTCCTGAGAAAATTTTCAAAAGTGCTTCTGCTTTAGTATTAACGGCGTATTTAGTTCGTTGTAAACCAGGTGACCCTATGCCTGAAGCAACAATGAAAGCTATTGAGTACGCGAAGAAATACGATGTACCTGTTGTTTTAACGCTTGGTACTAAATTCGTTATTCAAGATGATCCAGAGTTTTGGAAAGATTTCCTTGAACAACATGTAACCGTTGTTGCAATGAATGAAGACGAAGCTGAAGCATTAACGGGTGAAAGCGATCCTCTAGCTGCTTCAGACAAAGCACTAGATTGGGTAGACTTAGTTCTATGTACAGCAGGCCCTGTGGGCTTGTTTATGGCGGGTTACACAGAAGATGCAGTGAAGCGTGAAACATCATTACCGTTGTTACCAGGCTCGATTGCTGAATTTAACCGTTATGAGTTTAGTCGTCCCGCACATAAAGATTTATGTGAAAATCCAACGAAAATCTATTCGCATATCGCACCTTACATGGGCGGCCCAGAAAAGATTAAGAATACGAATGGTGCCGGTGATGCTGCGTTGTCTGCTCTATTACATGATATGGCCGCTAATAAGTACCATAAAGAAAATGTGCCTAACTCAAGTAAGCATCAGCATTCATTCTTGACGTATTCTTCGTTCTCACAAGTTTGTAAATATTCAAACCGCGCAAGTTATGAAGTATTAGTTCAGCACTCGCCACGATTATCTCGAGGCCTTCCTGAAAGAGAAGATAGTCTAGAAGAAGCGTACTGGGAAAGATAAGGCATTTTTTTGATTTATATTTCACTATTAGAAATATAAAAAAGGCTCCGAAAGGAGCCTTTTTTGTTTCTGAATATATTGAAGCCGTAAATAATACTTTAGTCGACTTAAATATTAATTCTATTGCTTAGTGGGTTATTGATTATTCACTTAGCAAACTCGATGCCTTAAAGAGCAAACTCTTCTAGAGATTTACCAGCATCTAGTTGTTCTTGGATAGCTGAAGGCGTACGGCCTTGACCTGTCCAAGTTTTCTCGTCGCCATTCGCGTCTACGTATTTGTATTTCGCAGGGCGAGGAGCACGTTTAGATTTTGTTGTTTTAGATTTTGCTTCACCAGAAAGTGCAGCAATAAGATCGGCAACATCGATTCCGTCTTTTGCAATTTGTTCTGCGATAGCAGAAAGTTTAGCTTCTTGCTCTGCTTTTGCTGCGCGTTCTTCAGCTTCAGACTCTTGACGTTCTTGTACAACAATAGTCAGCTTGTCTAGCGCTTCTTCAAGTTGCTCAAGAGTTAATTCACGTGAGAACGCACGAAGGCTACGGATATTTAATAGAGTTTTTGTTAATTCAGACATGATATTTCCCATCAAGGTAAACTAAATAATCCTCCTAATAATAAACAGAGGCTAAGAATAAAACAAATAGTATTTCTTCTATTAGTTATTTAAATAAAAAAATGAGACGAGTGCTTTAAGATGAAAAGATAGACCTCTAATGAACTTATAATAACTATTAAGAATATCTTAAAAAAAAACAGGTGAGATCTGATATGTGTTAAGTGGAGTAATCCGTAAAAGTTGACTATTCTTCTATTGATTACTTCATTAACAAAAAACTATTTTTCTCGGAATGATATGTTGCATTGTTGCTCTTGATGGGTACAATTGCGGCTACCTGATGCGGTGCTTTGGTTAATCTGTTGTTAAACTCTGGTTTACACGGTTAATAATGTTACCGCACGTAGAGGTGCAATTATAAAGAGTAGTTTTCGTTGGGGTGATGCCAATGAACGGGAATGAAAGGTGTAATTGCCGAAGTAAATTGTATATCTAAGCAATTTGCTGGGGTTGTGCTCAATAGGTACAACACTGCCATAGTCTTAATTTTAAACTATGGAGCGCTACTGTAGGGTTGGGTGAAGTGTTCACTTCCCTTTCGCTTAGTTCAACATGAGCTTGATAAGCCGTATCAAGTTTATCTGCAGTAGATCTCTAGCCAAATAAAAAACTGGTTTTTGAAGATCATGAATTTAATAGATTTTGCAACATCGCCTTTATCGCTGCTTCCTCCCTTGGTTGCCTTGACTCTTGCTATTGTTACCCGTCGTGTATTAGTTTCCTTGGGTGTCGGTATCGTCATGGGTGCGATTCTACTTGCTGACTACTCAGTAGGTAACGCAGCTAGCTACGTCTTTACTAAAGTATCTGGTGTTTTCATCGAAGATGGTGGTATTAACACTTGGAACATGAGCATCGTTGCTTTCCTAATTATCCTTGGAATGACAACGGCATTATTAACACTATCTGGCGGTACTCGCGCATTCGCTGAGTGGGCACAGTCTCGTGTTAAGAGCAAACGTGGTTCAAAACTACTTGCTGCATTTTTAGGTGTATTCATCTTTGTTGATGATTACTTCAACAGCTTAGCGGTAGGTGCCATCTCTCGCCCTGTAACTGACCGCTTCTACGTATCTCGCGCTAAGCTAGCTTATATCCTAGATTCAACTGCTGCTCCTATGTGTGTGATCATGCCGGCTTCTAGCTGGGGTGCTTACATAATCACTATCATTGGTGGCATCTTAGTGACACACGGTGTGACAGAGTATTCTGCACTGGGTGCTTACGTTCGCCTTATCCCAATGAACTTCTACGCTGTGTTCGCACTATTAATGGTGTTTGCCGTTGCGTGGTTTGGTTTAGATGTTGGCAAAATGCGCGAGCATGAGATTGAAGCCTCTCAAGGCCGTGGTTTTGAAGGTGATAATGATCAAAAGCAAGCGCACGATCTAAACGAAGAGCTAGATATTCAAGAGAGCGAAAACGGTTCTGTTTCTGATCTCGTTATGCCAATCGTAGCGTTAATCGTCGCGACGGTTGCAGCAATGCTTTACACCGGTGGCCAAGCGCTTACTGCTGATGGTCAAGCATTCAACTTGCTTGGTGCATTTGAAAATACAGATGTAGGTAAGTCTCTGGTTTACGGTGGTGTTATTGGTTTACTCGTTGCGCTAGCAACGGTATTCAAACAGAAACTGCCTATGGCTGATCTCACAAGAACAATGTGGATTGGTGCAAGCTCAATGTTTGGCGCTATCCTTATCCTTGTATTTGCATGGACGATTGGTTCTGTTATTGGCGACATGAAAACAGGTTCGTACCTATCCTCTCTAGCAACAGGTAACATCGATTACCACTGGCTACCGGTTATCTTGTTCCTTCTTGCTGGCCTAATGGCGTTCTCGACAGGTACATCTTGGGGTACGTTCGGTATCATGTTACCGATTGCGGGTGACATGGCTGCTGCCTCTGACATCGCGCTAATTCTTCCTATGCTAAGTGCGGTTCTTGCGGGTTCTGTATTTGGGGATCACTGTTCTCCAATCTCGGATACAACGATTCTGTCTTCTACAGGTGCGCGTTGTAACCACATTGACCACGTATCGACTCAACTCCCTTACGCGCTGTCTGTGGCGTTCGTATCGTGTATTGGTTTTATCACCCTAGGAATGACATCATCAACTGGCATTGCATTTGGCGCAGCGTCTCTAACGTTTGTTGCGGTATGTTTTGCATTGGCTTATTTCTCTCGTTGCAAGATAGCAACGTGTAAAAGCTAATCATCATTTGATTGAATAATGAGAAGGGAGGCGTTTGCCTCCCTTTTTTTGTGTTCGTTAATTTAATTTTAAATTTCGTGAAAAAAGTTCGAATAAATGGTTGAAAAAGGGTGTCAGCTTAGTTAGTGTGGAGACAAGACAGCAAACAACCTAAGAGCTGATAAGTATGCGTAAATTAGTAATGAACATTCATCACCATCATCACCCTATCTAGTCTTTCGGGGAGATTTACGTATACCCGGGAGCAAGAATTCTCCCGGAGGTTAAGTCAAAGAATTTAGATTTAAACCCTCGGGACGACAAAGTCTTCCGAGGGTTTTTTAGTTTTAGCACTTTTAAATAATCAATAAATTCAAATATTTGCACAGGGATACAGCAATGCAGACACAACGCCTAAGAATCGCAATTCAAAAGAAAGGTCGCTTAAGTAAAGAGTGCCAAGATCTACTTAAAAAATGTGGTGTGAAATTTAACATCATGGGTGAGCGCCTAGTTGTTCATTCACTAAATATGCCAATTGACTTGTTACTCGTTCGTGATGATGACATCCCAGG
This sequence comes from Vibrio sp. 1F253, assembly GCF_041439295.1. Lineage (NCBI taxonomy): Bacteria > Pseudomonadati > Pseudomonadota > Gammaproteobacteria > Vibrionales > Vibrionaceae > Vibrio > Vibrio sp. 1F253. The sequence continues at coordinate 79,266 of NZ_JBGONU010000002.1, forward strand.
CCTTATCATGGATGGTGTGGTTGACCTTGGTTTTATCGGTGAGAATGAACTAGAAGAAGTTCGCCTAGACCGTGTCGCTCTAAAGGAGCCTTCAGAGTTTCGTACACTACGTCGTTTAGACTTCGGTGGTTGCCGCCTTTCTATCGCAATCAACAAAGATGAAGAATACAACGGCCCACAAGACCTAGCGGGTAAACGTATTGCGACAACTTACCCACAATTACTAAAAGCCTACATGGACGAGCAGGGTGTTGAATTCAGCGCTTGTATGCTAACTGGCTCAGTTGAAGTTGCCCCTCGCGCAGGTCTAGCAGACGCTATCGCAGATTTAGTTTCTACAGGTGCAACGCTAGAAGCAAACGGTCTAAAGGAAGCAGAGGCTATCTTCCAATCTAAAGCAACACTGATTCAACGTGTTGGTGATTTCGATGCAGACAAAACGGCATTGATTGAAAAACTACTGACTCGTATGCAGGGTGTTCAACAAGCGAAAGAGTCGAAGTACATCATGCTTCACGCACCAACGTCTCAGCTAGAGCAAATCAAAGCTCTACTACCTGGGGCTGAAGATCCTACGGTTCTTCCTCTATCTACAGACAAAGACAAAGTTGCCGTTCACCTCGTAAGTACAGAGAACTTGTTCTGGGAAACTATGGAACAGCTGAAAGAGTTGGGTGCAAGCTCGATTCTAGTATTACCAATCGAAAAAATGATGGGGTAGTGACGATGAGAACCGTTGTTTGGCAATCTTTAAGTGAATCACAGCAAGACTCGGTATTAGAGCGTCCAGCTATTACTGAAGGTGCAAACATCACTGCGACTGTTTCTGATGTTATTGCAAAAGTACGAAATGAAGGCGATGCCGCACTTAAGGAACTGACTGAAAAGTTCGATGGTGTGACTCCAGAATCTATCCGAGTTAGTTCGGGTGAGATCGAAGAGGCATGTGCTCGTCTAACACCAGAGATGAAGCAAGCGTTGGAGCAAGCTTACAGCAACATTGCTAAGTTTCACGAAGCTCAAAAGCCACAGCCAATTAAGGTTGAAACACAGCCTGGTGTTGTGTGTGAGCAGGTGACGCGCGCGATTAATACTGTTGGACTTTATATTCCGGGTGGCAGCGCGCCACTTCCGTCAACGGTTCTTATGTTAGGTGTGCCTGCTCAAATTGCGGGTTGTCGTAAGGTTGTGCTTTGCTCACCTCCGCCAATTGCTGATGAAATCTTGTATGTCGCTAATCTTTGTAAAATCGATGAGGTTTACAATGTTGGTGGTGGTCAAGCGGTTGCTGCGATGGCGTACGGGACCGAGAGCGTGGCTAAGGTTGATAAGATCTTCGGCCCAGGTAACGCTTACGTAACGGAAGCTAAACGCCAAGTAAGTAACGACTTCCGTGGCGCTGCAATTGATATGCCTGCTGGCCCGTCTGAAGTGTTAGTGATTGCAGACGAAACTGCGGATGCTGACTTCATTGCTGCTGATCTACTGAGCCAAGCTGAACACGGGCCAGATTCACAGGTTGTATTAGTAACACCATCACCAGTTATTGCCGACCAAGTAACCGATGCGGTTCAGAAGCAATTGAAAGAGCTGTCTCGTGCGAACATCGCTCAGCAAGCATTGGCTTCAAGTCTAATCATCATTGCTGAATCGATCACTCAAGCGATTGCGATTTCGAATTTCTATGGTCCTGAGCACTTGATTGTTCAGACCAAGAGTCCACGAGAATTACTGCCGTTACTAGACAATGCTGGTTCAATCTTCTTGGGTGACTGGTCTCCAGAATCTGCAGGTGACTACGCATCAGGCACAAACCACGTTCTTCCGACTTACGGCTATACCAAGACTTATTCAAGCCTAGGTTTGGCGGATTTCTCTAAGCGTATGACGGTACAAGAGTTAACAGCTGATGGCTTACAAGGCCTAGCGCCAACGGTAGTCACAATGGCGGAAGCCGAAGGTTTGGACGCACACAAACGTGCGGTGACCATCCGAGTTGAAAAATTAAATCGATTTGAACAGCTAAATAAAGCGAAATAAGGGTAGGGCATGGAAAAGTTAGCAAGAAAACAAGTTCAGGCTCTAACACCTTACTTGTCTGCAAGACGCATTGGTGGCAGCGGAGATGTATGGTTGAACGCCAACGAATCTCCGTTTGATAACGAGTACACCTTAAATCTGACTCGACTTAATCGCTACAGCGAGTGTCAGCCTAAAGAGCTAATCGATGCTTACGCTCAATATGCGGGTGTTGCACCAGAGCAAACGTTGACTACTCGTGGTGCTGACGAAGGCATTGAACTACTGATTCGTGCTTTCTGTGAGCCGAACGAAGACGCTATTCTTTACTGCCCACCCACTTACGGTATGTACGCAATCAGTGCAGAGACGATTGGTGTTGAGCGTAAAGTGGTGCCTCTGACTTCTGAATGGCAATTGGATCTTCCTGCTATTGAAGCTCAACTTGACAACGTAAAAGTGGTGTTTGTTTGTAGTCCAAATAACCCAACAGGTAACTTAGTTAACCGTAAAGACATCGTTAAACTGCTTGAAATGACACAAGACAAAGCGATTGTGGTGATGGATGAAGCGTATATCGATTTCTGCCCTGAAGCATCAACGGTGGATTTGCTTGCTCAGTATCCGAATCTAGCGATTCTTCGAACTCTCTCGAAAGCATTTGCTTTAGCGGGTTTACGTTGTGGCTTTACGCTAGCGAACAAAGAGCTTATCGATGTATTGTTAAAGGTGATTGCTCCTTATCCAGTGCCAATCCCTGTTGCTGACATTGCCGTTCAAGCACTTTCAGAGCAAGGACTAGCGCGTGCTAAGTTCCAAGTTCTGGATTTAAGTGCTAACCGAGCGTATTTACAAGCAGGTCTATTAGGCATGCCTCAAGTGACGGTATTTGATGGTTGGGGTAACTACCTACTGGTTAAATTCCCGAACGGCGATGAGTTATTTAAAGCGGCTTGGGATACGGGCATCATTTTGCGTAATTCACCAATTGAAGACTGTGTTCGTATTAGTATTGGTAATCGCGAAGAGTGCGAAAAGACACTTGGATTCATTCGTAACTTTTATCAGTAACGAAAGGTTTACCAGTAATAACATTTGCCAGTTTGAGTGGATTAATTGCAGGCTGGCAAGTGAAACCAATATTTTGGGTTAGCGTTGATTTTAGCTAGGCCAGCAGATTTAAAATTAAAAGGAAGTTCAAGTGAGTAAACAACAGAAAATACTTTTTATAGACCGTGACGGCACCTTAATTGTTGAGCCGCCAGTTGACTTTCAAGTAGACCGTTTAGACAAACTAAAATTCGAACCGTTAGTGATCCCTAGCCTACTTGCACTGCAAGATGCAGGTTATCGCTTAGTGATGGTGACTAACCAAGATGGTCTAGGCACAGATAGCTACCCGCAAGAAGAGTTCGATGCTCCACATAATATGATGATGGAGTTCTTTGAGTCTCAGGGCGTTAAGTTTGATGGTGTTCTAATCTGCCCTCACTTTGATGAAGACAACTGCTCTTGCCGCAAGCCTAAGCTGGGTATGGTTAAAGAATACCTACAAGGCGGTAAAGTTGACTTCCAAAAGTCAGTCGTGATTGGCGATCGAATGACGGATCTTCAACTTGCTGAGAACATGGCAATTCGTGGTATCCAATACGGACCAGATGCGCAAACTGAAGGCACGCTTAACTGGCCACAGATCGTTAAAGATCTGACGGTTAATGCTCGTGTTGCTGAAGTGGTTCGTACCACTAAAGAAACCGACATTAAGGTAGCCGTAAACCTTGATGAAACCGGTGACAACAAGATTGATACTGGCATGGGTTTCTTCGATCACATGCTTGATCAAATCGCGACACACGGCGGTTTCCAAATGAACCTGACTGTGAAGGGCGACCTGCACATTGATGATCACCACACAGTAGAAGATACCGCACTTGCTTTAGGCCAAGCATTGAAAGATGCATTAGGCGATAAACGTGGTATTGGCCGCTTTGGTTTCAGCCTACCAATGGATGAGTGTTTGGCTCAGTGTGCGCTAGACCTTTCTGGCCGTCCATATCTGAAGTTCGATGCTAAATTCAGCCGCGAGCAAGTGGGTGACCTTTCAACAGAGATGGTGGTTCACTTCTTCCGTTCTCTAACCGATACATTGGCTTGTACGCTACACCTTTCTTCTGACGGTAATAATGATCACCACATCATTGAGAGCCTATTCAAAGCGTTTGGCCGTACTCTTCGCCAAGCAATCAAAGTTGAAGGTAACGAGTTACCAAGCAGCAAAGGCGTTCTGTAAGGCTAACGTTAGCAAGGAAAAACAATGAAAGATCAAAAAGTCGTTATTATTGATACTGGTTGTGCCAATGTTTCCTCGGTGAAGTTTGCGATTGAACGTCTAGGCTACGCAGTTGAAATTTCAAAAGAACCAGAAGTTGTTCTTGCTGCCGATAAGCTATTCCTACCCGGTGTAGGCACAGCAAGTGAGGCAATGAAGAACTTGCAAGAGCGCGACCTTGTTTCTCTTGTGAAGCAAGTAGAGAAGCCTCTGCTAGGTATCTGTTTAGGTATGCAGTTGTTAGGCAAATTGTCTCAAGAGAAAGGCCAAAAAGCTGACGAGTTAGTTGAATGCCTAGGATTGTGTGATGGCGAAGTTCGTTTACTTGAAACGGGTGATTTGCCATTACCACACATGGGTTGGAACACAGTAACCGCGACACCTAACCACCCTCTATTCAAAGATATTGAAGAGGGCGAGTACTTCTACTTTGTACACAGCTTCGCAATGCCAGTGGGTGACTACACAATCGCACAATGTGATTACGGCAATCCGTTTACTGCCGCAGTGCAAAGTGGCAACTATTATGGTGTTCAGTTCCACCCAGAACGTTCGTCAAAAGCTGGCTCTAAGCTGATTCAGAACTTCTTGGAATTGTAATAAGGATTTGGCAGCGGCTAACGTTGCCCTATAAGGAATGTAAATGATTATTCCCGCGTTAGATTTAATTGAAGGCCAAGTAGTTCGCTTATTCCAAGGGGACTACGGGCAAGTAACAGAATACAAAGTAGACCCAGCAGAGCAGTTTAATCTGTATCACCAAGCTGGCGCTGGCTGGCTGCACCTTGTTGACTTAACGGGCGCAAAAGACACAACGGCTCGTCAGTTAGACTTGATTGCTAAGCTCCTTGCTAGCACGCCTGCGAACATCCAGATTGGTGGTGGCGTGCGTAACGAACAAGATGTCGTTGATCTACTAGAAGCTGGCGCACAGCGCGTTGTGGTTGGTTCTACGGCAGTTAAGCAACCTGAGTTGGTTAAAGGTTGGATGGAGAAGTACGGTGCGGAAAAAATCGTGCTGGCTCTGGACATCAATATTGACGAAAGCGGCACACGTAAAGTCGCGATTTCAGGTTGGCAAGAAGATTCAGGCGTGACCATTGAAGCGCTAATTGAAGATTACCTCACGGTTGGCCTTAAACACGTTCTGTGTACTGATATTTCACGTGATGGCACGCTAGAAGGGTCAAACGTAGAGCTCTATGTTGATCTCTGTAAACAGTACCCACAAGTGCAATTCCAATCATCGGGTGGCATTGGCAGCCTAGCTGATATCGAAGCACTTAAAGGCAGCGGCGTTGCGGGTGTGATTGTTGGTCGTGCACTGCTTGATGGCAAGTTCACCGCAGAGGAGGCATTTGCATGTTGGCAAAGCGAATAATCCCTTGTTTGGATGTCCGTGATGGACAAGTGGTTAAGGGCGTTCAATTCCGTAATCACGAAATTATTGGTGACATCGTTCCGCTAGCACAACGCTACGCAGAAGAGGGCGCTGATGAATTAGTATTTTATGACATCACCGCATCAAGTGATGGCCGTGTGGTCGATAAAAGCTGGGTGAAACGTGTAGCAGAAGTGATTGATATTCCTTTCTGTGTGGCTGGTGGTATTAAGTCTGCGGAAGATGCAGCACGCATTCTTGAGTTTGGTGCAGATAAAGTATCCATCAACTCGCCTGCATTGGCTAACCCACAGCTAATCACTGACCTAGCTGATAAGTTCGGCGTACAGTGTATCGTTGTCGGTATCGATTCATACTTCGATAAAGAGACGGGTAAATATCAGGTTTACCAATTCACAGGCGATGAAGCGCGTACCAAAGCAACCAAGTGGGAAACCAAAGATTGGGTGCAGGAAGTACAGAAGCGTGGCGCCGGTGAGATCGTGTTAAACATGATGAACCAAGATGGCGTTCGCAACGGCTATGATATCGACCAGTTAAATATGGTACGTTCGGTGTGTAATGTACCCCTGATTGCATCAGGTGGCGCAGGTGCAATGGAACACTTTGCTGAAGCTTATAAAAAGACCAACGTGGATGGAGCACTTGCGGCTTCGGTATTCCACAAACAAGTCATCAATATTGGTGAACTTAAACAGTATTTAAAACAACAAGATGTAGAGGTGCGACTATGAGTTTTGAACCCGTAAGCTTATCAAAAACAGAAGTAGGCGCATTGTCAGAGCGTATTGATTGGGAAAAAGTCGATGGCTTAGTGCCAGCGATTGTTCAAGATTACCAGTCTAGCCAAGTGCTGATGATGGGATACATGAACCCAGAAGCACTAGAGAAAACAGGCGAGACTGGCCAAGTGACGTTTTTCTCTCGCACCAAAGAGCGCCTTTGGACGAAAGGTGAAACGTCAGGCAACGTATTGCAACTGCACAACGTCGCCTTGGACTGTGACAGCGACACCTTACTGGTTAAAGTTAATCCCATTGGTCCAACGTGCCACACAGGTACAACAACGTGTTGGGATGGAGACAAGCAAGAAGAGTCTCAGATGGTGTGGCTTCATCAGCTTGAGCAGCTATTGGCTGCCCGCAAGGACGCCGATCCTGAATCTTCTTATACTGCCAGTCTATATGCCCGTGGCACCAAGCGTATTTCGCAAAAAGTGGGCGAAGAAGGCGTTGAAGTCGCGCTTGCGGCGACGTCGGGCGATAAGGCGGAGTTAGTGTGTGAATCAGCAGATTTGATTTACCACCTAATGGTTCTTCTTCAAGATCAAGGCTTATCGATGGATGATGTGGTAAACAAGCTGAAAGAGCGTCATAAGTAAGCTCTCTTTAGATTAATAGAACCGCGTAAAAGACAGGCAAAAGCCCCGCAAACAAACATGTTTACGGGGCTTTTTAGTTTTTTAATTTTCAAGATTTCAAGATTTCAAGATTTCAAGATTTCAAGATTTCAAGATTTCAAGATTTCAAG
>NZ_JBGONU010000002.1:86642-220876 GCF_041439295.1 Vibrio sp. 1F253
AAGATTTCTAAGCCCTACGTCACTTTTCTAACCTCTGACTTTGCGTCATTCCGAGGAGCCTAAGCGACATCAGGAATCTCTTCTCTTAATCTGACTTCTTAGTCGAACGAGTTACCCGCAGCACTTCTTGTATTTCTTACCACTGCCACAAATACACGGATCATTACGGCCGATTTTAAAGCTCTCAACGGTTTGATTTAAGCGTGGGTCAATTTCTGGTTGTGTAGTTTGTTCCTGCTCTGGGAAGGTACCATCAATGTAGTACCAAAGACCGTCTTCACGTATAAAGCGAGAGCGTTCTTGCATGCAGTATTGTGCGCCTTCTTCATTGAAGTAAGCTTTAAACTCAACAAAGCCTTCGTCTTGGTGCGAGCCTACCGCAGTATCGATGACTTCTAGTCCTGCCCAATCACTGTCGATAGATTCGGCAATACCGTCTCTTTGCGCTTCTGCGTTGCAGCTAGGGTGGTAAGTCGCAACAATATAGTCAACCAAACCCAACACGTGCGCTGAATAACGAGAGCGCATCAATTGCTCGGGTGTTTCAACGGCACTGTGGTTAAGGTGTGCTGATTTACAGCACTGTTGGTAAGTATTTTTGCTACCGCATGGGCATAAAGACATGGTTAAATCCTGTAAAAATGGCCTCTGTTAAGAGGCCATAAATGAATGTGTTGGAGTTTATCAAGAAACGACTGCTCACCAAAGCTGATTTTCGATTGAAGTAGCTGTGTGATGTGAACTATTTCAAAGTAGGAGACAGCAGGTCTTGGGCCCAAGAAGTTGCTTCGTCATAAGCTTGACCTAGCTCTGCTTCGTTGAGTTTGAGCAGTTTACGAATGCGCGTTGCTTCATCCCAGCGAGCTTGTTCATAAGCTATGACCATCGCCAAAATGGCACCTAATACGCCTTTACGTTGAATCAAGGCTTGTTTAATCTCATCATCGATCGGCACCGAGTCCAGTACTTTTACTAACGGCAGATCGAATAGGGAGTCGAGCAGCGAGAACATGCCAGTTAAAAAGGCTTGCCCAGGCTCAACCTTAACGTTCATTTTCTCGACCAACAGTTCACATTGGCGCGCGCGTATCACGGCTAAACCATAAAGTGAGTCTGGTTTATCTTCTTTCGCGGATGCGATAGCAACCAGTGACACTAGCTTACGTAGTTTTTGTTCACCAAGATAAACAAGCGCTTGGTGGAATGAACGAATCGGTGTTGATGAGCCACCAGCGGAGTTTACGTAAGAGAGCAGCTTATACGACATAGTCATATCAAGGGTAATCAAACGCTCTACTTCGGCAAAGTTGATAGGATCGTTGGCAATCTCTTTCAACAGTTGAACAATGGTTAAAAAAGCAGGGTTTAATGCGCGAGTTTGGATCATCTCCGGCTTACTGAAAAAGTAGCCTTGAAAATAGTTAAACCCGGCTTGGATTGCTTCTTGGTATTCTTCGTGAGTTTCTACTTTCTCCGCTAGAAACTCGATATTCAAGTCTTTCAGAGTGTTCATGAACATCGCAGCTTTAGCGATTGAGATCAAACGTATGTCGAATTTGATAATTGATACGTAAGGTAAGAAGCGTTTCCATGCTTTGCTAGGCACAAAGTCATCTAACGCGATCGTGTAACCCGCATCATAAATTGTGATGATGGCTTCTAGCAGTTCGTCTGTTGGCTCACAGTCTTCCAGTACCTCGACAACTAAGCTCTCTTTCGGAAATAGAGTCGGGACTAGGTTAACCAAGCTTGCATATGGAAAATTAACGAATCCAAGCTTATCGCCCAATGTATTATAGTGGGTAGATAAGAAGTGGTCGGAAAGCAAACGGCTAGTAGCGAGCTCCGGCTCTACTTCAGGGAAAGTGTTCTTAGGACCATCCCTAAATAGCAACTCGTAACCTATGGTCTTCTTGTCTGCATCGAGTATTGGTTGACGCGCTACGTATGAATATTTCAACTTGGTACTGTGTTCGGTTTATTTTTGATAGACAAATAATAGCTAATTCAGGAGAAATTACCATATACAAGTGAAGAAAATCTGACCGATGATAATAATAAAAGTGAAAGTTTAAGCGTGATGCTAAAAGCGATTGCTAAACTCGCGATTCTGTAGTTCAAAACTTTGCGGAGTGAACACCAGAACTGATCCTTGGGTATACCAATCACCCAATACGATACGGGTTTTAGTGCAATTGTTAGCACTGAAGGAGTGTATGTCTGGACGGTGAGTATGACCGTGGATCATCAAATCGACGTTGTGTTGTTTCATCACATTTTCGACTTCTTGCTGTGTTACATCCATGATGTCGAGTGACTTTGTCTGCTTATCATCTTTGATATCAGACTGAACCTTGGAGACAATTTTCTTTTTGATAAAAAATGGAATTCTATTAAAGACCCATTGTAACCAGGGCTGATGAACTTTTTCACGAAAGGCGAGGTACTTTATATCTTCGGTACACAGAGTATCACCATGCAATACCACTGCTTTTTGTCCGTAGATATCGATAGTAGAAACTTCATCTAGAAGCTGTACGCCTGTTTGTTTCGCAAATTTTTTGCCAACTAAAAAGTCGCGATTGCCTTGTGTGAAATAACAAGGTACGCCAGTGTTAACTAAGTCTATAAACGTTTGGCGAATTGAATTCGCGAACTCGCTTGTATCGTCGTCACCAATCCAGAATTCGAAAAGATCACCCAACACGTAGAGTGCATCCGCTTCTACGGCCTCGTTCTTCATGAAGGTTAAGAAGCAGTCTGTGATGTCTTGTCGCGACGGAGCAAGGTGTAGATCTGATATAAAATATGTTTTCATAGGTCTAAAAAAAGGGAGCGATGCGCTCCCTATATCCTGATTTTATCGGCTCATCAATTATTAATACTAACCGAAAGCAAGTGATTAAGCTTCGATTGTAGTACCAGTGATGATCACTTCTTCTAGAGGTACGTCTTGGTGCATACCCATAGAACCAGTGCTAACACCTTTGATCTTGTTTACGATGTCCATGCCTTCAACAACTTCTGCGAATACACAGTAGCCCCAACCGTCTAGGCTTTCGCTACGGAAGTTTAGGAAAGAGTTGTCGTTAACGTTGATGAAGAACTGAGAGCTCGCTGAATGCGGTTCCATAGTACGAGCCATTGCTAGCGTACCCACTTTGTTCGCTAGGCCGTTGTTTGCTTCGTTCTTGATAGTCGCGCGAGTTGTTTTTTCTTTAAGGCCAGAAGTCATGCCGCCGCCTTGAACCATGAAACCATCGATAACACGGTGGAATAGCGTGTTGTCGTAAAAACCGTCACGGCAATACTGTAGGAAGTTTGCGCTTGTTTCTGGTGCTTTTTCTTCGTTAAGTTGAACTTTGATGTCACCAAAATTTGTGTGAAGGATGATCATGATTGTTACCTTACTGTCTTTTTAATATGAAGTTCGAATTCTAGCGCATGTTGGCGGACTTTCAAATCACCAAATCATTAACTTAACTCGGATGTTTGAGGTAATTCCAATCGTAGTAAATAACTGGCCATCCTAGCTTGTTAAAACACTTGATAACGTCGTTAGAAATTTTGAATGTAGAATAACTACTTATCGAAAATTTCTTCCTTGTTCTCAAGCATTTTTTCTGCGCTATTTATGACCATCTACTTACTGTGATTGGTATAATTCCTGCTTTGGGGGATTACCTATTAAGGTATGACTTGTTATACTGCGATCTTATTTTTGATTAATCCATAAAATAGATAGAGATCATGCTGAAGATATATAACACGCTCACAAGACAGAAAGAGGAATTCAAACCAATTACAGCTGGCAAAGTCGGTATGTATGTCTGTGGGGTAACCATATACGATCTCTGTCATATTGGTCATGGCCGTACGTTCGTTTCATTTGACGTGGTAACTCGTTACCTGCGTTACCTTGGTTACGATTTGAATTTCGTTCGTAATATCACTGATATCGATGACAAAATCATCAAGCGCGCTAATGAAAACGGCGAGTCTTGTGACTCTCTGACTGAGCGTCTGATCGGTGAAATGCACGCGGACTTCGATGCATTGAACATGAAACGCCCAGATGTCGAGCCTCGTGCGACTGAATTCATCACAGAGATCATTGAGTTAGTAGAAAAGCTAATTCAACGTGGCTTTGCTTACGTTGCAAGCAACGGTGACGTGATGTTCGAAGTTAAGAAGTTTGACGAATACGGTAAGCTTTCTAAGCAAGATCTTGACCAGCTTCAAGCTGGCGCCCGTGTTGACATCGATTCTGCAAAACGTAGCCCGTTAGACTTTGTTCTTTGGAAGATGTCTAAGCCTGGTGAGCCGACGTGGGAATCGCCATGGGGGCCAGGTCGTCCAGGTTGGCACATCGAATGTTCAGCAATGAACTCGTCTATTCTTGGCAATCACTTCGATATTCATGGTGGTGGTTCGGATCTACAGTTCCCTCACCACGAGAACGAAATCGCACAATCTTGCTGTGCACATGGCACCCAGTATGTGAATACTTGGATGCACAGTGGCATGGTGATGGTAGACAGAGAAAAAATGTCTAAGTCACTGGGTAACTTTTTCACTATCCGTGACGTACTTCAGCATTACGATGCAGAGACAGTTCGTTACTTCCTAATGTCTGGTCACTACCGTAGCCAACTAAACTACAGCGAAGATAACCTAAATCAGGCTCGTGCATCACTTGAACGTCTCTATACATCACTTCGTGGTCTAGACGTTACCGCAGCCCCTGCTGGTGGTGAAGAGTATGTGACTCGTTTCTCTACAGCGATGAACGATGATTTCAACACACCTGAAGCTTATTCAGTGCTGTTTGAAATGGCTCGTGAAATCAACCGTATCAAGACTGAAGGCATAGAAAAAGCAAGTGCACTAGGTGCGTTGATGCGTGAACTGGCAGACATCATCGGTATTCTTCACCAAGATCCAGAAGCTTTCTTGCAAGGCGATGCAGCAGGTAACGATGACGAAGTCGCTGAAATCGAAGGCCTAATTAAGCTACGTAATGACTCTCGCGCTTCGAAGGATTGGGCAAATGCCGATCTTGCACGTGATAAGCTGAACGAGCTAGGTATTGTTCTGGAAGATGGTCCAGAAGGTACGACTTGGCGTCGTAAGTAAATCTTATAAAAAGGGCTGATTTTCAGCCCTTTTTTCTAGCAAAAATTCTCTAATTTCACCTTTTTATCTTCAACTTTTAATTAACAGGAATATTTCTGTGGCTCAGATGTATTTTTATTACTCGGCAATGAACGCGGGTAAATCAACAACGCTTCTTCAATCTTCATTCAACTACCAAGAACGTGGTATGACACCAGTGATCTTTACGGCTGCATTAGATGATCGCTATGGTATCGGTAAAGTGAGTTCACGAATTGGTCTTCAATCTGAAGCTCAATTGTTTAAAAACGACACCAATATGTTTGAGGCAATTCAAAAACTCAACGAAGAAGAAAAGCGTCATTGTGTATTGATCGATGAGTGTCAGTTTTTGTCGAAAGAGCAGGTTTACCAACTAACAGAAGTGGTTGATAAGCTGTACATCCCTGTACTTTGCTACGGTTTGCGCACTGACTTCTTGGGTGAACTGTTTGAAGGTAGCCGCTACTTGTTGTCTTGGGCTGACAAATTAGTAGAACTTAAAACAATTTGCCACTGTGGCCGTAAGGCCAATATGGTAATTCGTACAGATGAGCACGGTGTGGCAATTGCTGAAGGTGACCAAGTCGCTATTGGTGGCAATGACCAATATGTTTCGGCTTGCCGTTTACATTATAAAGAAGCGTTAGGTAAATAAGCAGCCTACAAGTCGGCATTGCTAAAACCAATAGCGTTCAAATTAGAAAACGGTGACCTAGTGTCACCGTTTTTGTTTATTGAGCCGAGCTTTTGTTTTATTCCAAGCCGAGCTTCTATTTTATTCTTAGTCGATCTTTTGCTTTATTCGAAACCGAGCCTCTTTAATGCTTGATAGGCATGGTCAACGTCGTCAGGGATGGGCATCTCAATTTGAAAGCCCTGAGCGGGGTAGGATTTGATTCGCTCATAATCAGCAATCAATGCACCTAACACCATGTCTAATGGTAACTCTTCGTTAAAGTAATCAATCCAGTCTTGCCATTGTGAAGTGACTTGAATCTCGGTAACTTCGTCAGGCCACTGTTTAGCAAACGTGGCGTAAGTGCGTTTCTCCATAAAGGGCTTCTGAACTAGGGTCAGCCGTTTAGGTGATAATCCTCGCTGAGCCAGTAGCTCGTAGGTAAACCGTACATTTTCCCCAGTGTTTGTCGCGTGCTTCTCAATGATAATGTCTAAGTCAGGCACACCACAGTCTCGTGCGATAGAAGCGAACGTTTCTGCTTCTGAACGCTCAAAGCTTCCTTCTGTAAAACGTCCCATACCACCAGAAAAAACGATGTATGGCGCTATCTTTTGGTGATAAAGCTCGGCTGCATATTCAGCGACGCGAGTATCGTTGCTACACAATACAAAAATACAGTCTGAAGGCGTAACCTTGTGGCCCATAGACATAAAGTTCCAAAGGGTGTCGACTGAGCGATGCAGTTTTATATTGGGATTTCTCTTAGCTGTAGATTGCTCAGTCATGAAGTGCGTCCAGTGTGGATTCGAATTTAAACGAGTAACCTAAGTCGAGAATCTTTTTCGAAGAGATCAGTTTGTCTGGCGTATCGACAAGAGGGGGAAGTGGTTCGCTGCTATTGGTACTTTTTAGTGCTGCGGCATAGAACTCTGCTTTGCTCACAGTATTCGGTGTGGTGACGTTGACCACTTCGTTGTGCAGTTGACTGATAGCGAAATCGACTGCGCCAATCGCGTCGTTAAGGTGAAGCATGTTGGCAGGAGCTTGAGTACTAACCTGCTTCAATTTACTTGCAAACCTCGATGGGTGACGGTTCGGGCCAATTAATCCACTGAAGCGAAGAATGGTGTAGTCGATGCCTGAATCAATCACTGATTGTTCCGCTCGCAGCATCACTCTCGCGCTATCGGTGAATGAAGACGCGAGCTCGTTGCCTGAGGTTGAAAGGGGGAGTGAAGCATCCAGTTCGTTCAATACGCCAGGTTTAGTTGGGTATACGGTTGTTGAACTGACCATGATGAGCTTCTTAACGTTGGCCTTTTGACACGCATTGGTGACTTGCTGCCAGTAGTCGGCGTACTCTTGTCTTGCTCCCTTTCTAAAGCCTGGAGGGAAGCTACCAATCACTATCTCAGTGTTGTTTTCGAGTAACAACGAATAGAGTTCACCGATTGTCTCATCTGGCTTTGATGAGTCAAAACTAAACACTTCACATGGAACTCGTTTGTTCCCAACAGCGTCTGCACCTGCTTGGGTCGTTTTCGTGACCACAACTTGGTTACCATGTTTTTCTAAATGTTCAGATAAAGGTGCACCGACCCATCCTGCACCAACAATAAATATAGAAGCCATGTGTTCCTCACAACTGCAAATGACGAATTTACAATAAGCCTAACAAACCTTTGGCCAAAAATGAAAAAACTCCACGGCCGAAGCGAGTGGAGTTTTTACTAGAACCGTGGAGTTTTAGTTCAGTACGCGAAGTAACTTGTCTGCGCGCTCTGCCATCTGGATACCTTCATCTGTTAGGTAACCACCGTCTGGCTGAGTGCAAAGATTCTTTTCGAATAGGCGCTTAACAGCGTCTTGAGTTTCTTGAGCAGCCTCTTGATGAACTTTAATTCCAGTAGCGGCGCTACTTACATCAAATTGAAGAAGGAGGTTTAAATCAGCAATATGTTCAGCGTTGTACTTCATAATTAACCTATATATTCATAACGTTCTCTACCTTCACCTTAGTGCGCATTCACGGCTCAAGCAATAGCAAATAAATAGAATTGATAAGTGATACCAAATTGAATGATTAATCGTCGTATGGTGGGTTTATTTTAGTTAGATTGCGTGATTTGCAGCCACTTAAATTCTGAACGATGTTTATTGGGAAGTGGTTGTAATATATTGTGTTACTAGAAATATATTGCATCCAGCTAATATTGTATAAAAAGGAAACGCATCAGTGAGAGTGAACAAAGTAGCATTAACGATCAGTATGCTATTTGCTATCTCAGGTTGTCAAAGTACACCCTCAGAGCAGACAGGCGCGAACCAAACCACAAATGACAATGAATCAACAGTAGAGGTCCGTTCATTTCAGTCTGTCCAAAGTGTTTACTCCGAGTGGGAGGCTAAGCTTGAAGAACACGCTCAATTGTCTCTCTATGCTCCAGAGAATTACAATGAACTACTAGACGCTTGGGATGATGCTGAAAGCATTTATGCGGACTTAGTGAAAGATCAAACACGGTTAACCAAGAGTTACTCGATTTTTTCTACACTAACTTACGCTGAAGCCTTTGATGAAAAAATTGCGTTGATTCGATCAAATTATGACTCGATCTTAGTGCTAAAGGAAAAGGCTGACAGAGTATTAGCCGACTCGATAGTGCAAATGGATTACTTAAAGTTTCTTGGTGCCGACACTATGTTTGCATCGAGCTACAAGCGCTTGTATTCAGAATACAGCGAGCTGTTTGAGTATGTGCTGGTTGACGAACTTGAAGATGCTCAGGAAGCACAGGTAGAGTTTCTTAATAACGCGAGTTTGTTAGAAGTTAAAGTGGCCCACAAGAAGTACATCGAACCTTTGAAGGATGAGTTGGAGTTCTTGGAAGATGAAGATTTCGACGACGTTGTTCCACTGACGTTTGCTAAAGCGGCATCTCAAATTGCTTTGGCAGAAAGCCAAGTGAAAGCCAGTCCCCGTGAAAAGTCGATCATTGAAGACGCAGTTCACGCTGCAGAGTTCGAATTAAACCACGTGCGCAGTGTTGCTCATGAAGTTAAAGTGCTCGCAAGTATTAAAGGTGACAAATTTGAACAATCGGTTTTAAATGCCGAGAACCAGTTATTGAGCATTTCACGAGTGGTTAATGATGAAGATCACCGTGATGTTGTATTGCGTCTTCAGTCTCAAAAAATTGTAGCGAGTGTTAAAGCGCTGAAAGGCTCAGACATGACGGCGTCATTAAAGTCAGAGATTAAAACTTTGACTGAGCGACTCGCTAAGTTAGAAAGTGAGAATCAGAAACAAACACAGAAATTGGTTGAAGCGACCAAGCACAACCAATTGTTAGATGATCAGGTTGCCAAGAGTGATGCTCATATAAAGAGCCTAGAAGAGTTAGTGGATAGTTTGAAAAGCTTAGGTGGTAAAGTTGCCAGCGAAAGTGGCTCTGATGTGATTCTTCCTAGTATTGAATCTAGCCTAGAGGATGCATCTAACGAACAATCATTAGAAGAAATGGTTGAACCTTCGGTTTAGTAAGACTAATTTCTTTATTTGTGATTGAGTTAAAAGCGCCTAAGGGCGCTTTTTTACGTTCTGTTGATCTATGTCAAAATCTGGAAACAAAACTGTCCATTGAGTCATTATAGTGTACGTTATTCTTTGAGTTTTAACGTAACTTGTTGATATTTATAAATGTGTTGCTTTCTATGCTGATAACTAATCATTCAGCAGAGTTTTATTTTTACTACTAAAGTCGTATGAATTTGGAATAACTTGGACTAATTTCTTTCAACAGGATTGTGAGAGGCATTTCGAGCTTAAAATAGCTCTTGAATTCAGAAATGAAAGAGAGGATTATCGCGCTCCCGACGACATGTTTCAAAATGTAAATCATCATGAATCTAAACCAATTCGACTCATTATTACCGCCACAAATGGCTGAGCGCGCTGCAGATATTGGCGTAGGTAAAGCAACCAAAGATCCAATCAAATCTTTTCTCCTAGCGATTTCTGCTGGCATACATATTGGTATCGCGTTTGTGTTCTACACAATCGTGACTACCGGCGCTGGTGATTTACCGTGGGGTATTACTCGCTTATTGGGTGGTCTAGCTTTTAGCTTAGGATTAATCCTTGTTGTTGTTACTGGTGGTGAACTGTTTACCAGCTCGGTGTTGACGCTTGTTGCTCGCGCAAGTGGCAAGATTACCTGGCGTACATTAGTTAAGAACTGGACCACGGTTTATGTCGGTAACTTAATTGGTGCATTGCTGCTGGTGGCCTGTATGCTTCTGACTAAACAGTACATGTTCGATCATGGGCAAGTGGGTTTGAATGCCATGGCGATTTCCCAACACAAAATGCACCATGATTTTATCCAAGCTATCGCGCTTGGCATCATGTGTAATGTGTTGGTTTGTATCGCGGTATGGATGACGTTTAGTGGACGTACACTGACTGACAAAATCGCAGTTATGATTTTACCTGTTGCGATGTTCGTATCAGCCGGTTTTGAGCACTGTATTGCCAACATGTTCCAAGTCCCTTTAGCTATCGGTATCAAAACATTTGCTCCCGCAGAATTTTGGACAATGACAGGCGCTAACCCTGCGGACTATGTTGATCTGAACATGATGGACTTTTTGATGAACAACTTGCTGCCCGTTACCATTGGTAACATCATTGGCGGTGGTATCTTTGTTGGTATGTGGTACTGGTTGATCTACCTACGTGACTAATAAAGGTAGCGTGATCCACCAAGCGGTTTCGTGATTAATTCCGATTACGCGGTTAATCCAGTTTACGAGTTAACAGGGTAACTTGGACTCAGTGAAAACACTGAACTGACTTATGACATTTACAAGACGGCCTGCATTGCAAGCCGTTTTTATTTGTGGAAAACCTACTTATTCATGTCTTAAATTATCATGTGAACGCTCAATAGCGATGCTCACCGTGTGTGTATATGTCTTTGAAAACGACCAAAGATCAAAGGTAATGATCTTTCCCTAGGTGGGAATGGACAAAAAAGGATCTATATTGATTTGGTTATCCACAATTTCTGTGGATAACCTGTCTCAAATTCAGTGAGTAACCAGATCTAAGTGGAGTGAGTAACCAGATCTAAGTGGAGTGGGGTGGCTATTTCGAAGGCTGTATTTGCACGAGAACTCGGCCTTCTTTAGTTAGAGATGTCTTCAATGAGAGGTGAAGTGCAAGTGCTAAAGAGCAGCTCATCATCACGAAGATAGCTAACATGATCATCAACTGATACTTAATCGCAATCATCGGTGATGCACCTCCTAAGATCTGTCCTGTCATCATTCCCGGTAGCGTGACTAAGCCTGTAGTTGCCATAGAGGCCATAATTGGTGACATCGCCTTCTGTATCGCATTACGAACAAAAGGCGCGGCTGCATAGGAAGGAGATGCGCCCAAAGCGATAGCCGCTTCGTACTCTGATTTCTGCGTTTCAAAAGCCCCAAACAAGTTCTGCAATGCCACGATATTACTGCTTAAGCTATTACCTAACAGCATCCCTGCAATAGGGATAAGGTACTGTGCGTTAAAAACAGGTGTCGGTTTAATGATGAAAAAGCAGATAAACAAGACAATAGGTACACAAGTTACAGCAAGGCTAACGGCTATAGGACCTAAAAGTAGGTTTTTGGAGAGCCTAGATTTTTCAACAATTGAGCTTGCCCCAACGATGATCATTGCAAATAGCCACAGTAAATTGACCCATAAGCTATTTAAGGTGAACAAGTATTCTAGGTAAAGTCCCACTAGAAATAGCTGAACAACCATACGGATTATGCTGACAGAAGCCTCTTTGCCAAGGCCGAGTTTTAACTTGTAGTTGATGGTAATGGGTAGCAAGAGAAGTGAGCTGAAGAACAATAACTGCCACCAAGATATATCAATAACGTCTTGCATAATGATTCCTTTTAAGTGGTCTCCATCATATCTGAAAGTGCCAAATGATGCATTTCAACTGTAAAGTCACCAATTCTAAAAATGATCAATCATTTAACAAACAAAACACAAAATAGTGGTTGTTTGAGGCTTTTTTAGCTACTACTTAGTAGGTAAAAAGTTAAAATTGGTTGTCATATGGTTGCGTATATGTTGGTTTTTAACATTTGTGAAATATACTTAATTCTTCACATTTGTTAATACTTTTTAATAACTTTGTTTAACTGAAAACAAGTTTGGATGACCTCAAAAAAGTATTGATTAGCAAGGGTTATAACGGGGGATTTGATTGAACCCTACTTTGTGTATGGTCTAAAATTTGTTGTTAGATACTCAAGAACTTTAGCCCCATAGAATGGGTTACTCGAAATTACTAAATACAAAATAGGCAAAATGTATGAGTGATGTTAATAAAATTGAAACTGGCGAAAAACGCTCGTTGGAGTGGAAGTCTTTCCTCTTCATCGCGGTGGTTCTCTTTCCAATATTAAGTGTGGCTTTTGTAGGCGGTTACGGCTTCCTAGTTTGGGCACTGCAAGTGTTTGTATTCGGACCTCCTGGTGCTCACGGCGGCATGTAATGCCCTCTAGTAACAACATTTTTTAAAATCAATATTTAAGAGAGCTAAACATGAAATCATTTTTAGTTAAATTATGGCGCACAATGACTCGCCCTGCAGTACACATCAGTCTTGGTGTACTAACTATGGGTGGCTTTATCGCCGGTGTTATTTTCTGGGGCGGTTTTAACACAGCTCTAGAGCACACAAATACAGAAGAGTTCTGTGTAAGTTGTCACACCATGCGTGACAACGTGTACGTAGAACTACAAGAAACGGTTCACTGGAAAAACACTTCTGGTGTACGTGCTACTTGTCCTGACTGTCACGTTCCACATGAATGGACAGCAAAAATCGCTCGTAAGATGCAAGCATCTAAAGAAGTATTCGCTCAAGTATTTGGTGACCTAGATACACCTGAGAAATTCGAAGCTCGTCGTATCGAACTGGCTAAACACGAATGGGATCGTTTCTCTTCGAACAAATCTCTAGAGTGTAAAAACTGTCACAACTACGATTCAATGGACTTCGAGAACATGCGCCCAACAGCGCGTATCCAGATGAAGAATGCAGCAGAACGTGATCAAAGCTGTGTTGACTGTCACAAAGGTATTGCTCACAACCTTCCAATGGATATGGCATCAGCAAGTGGTATTGTTGGCGAGCTAGAAAATGTAGCAAGCAGCACATCTTACGCAAATGGTTCTGACGTGATCTCTATTCGTCACCTCCCAATGTACACGGATGAAACAGCAACAGTTGAAGCGGGTCTACTCAGCCCTGCAAGTAAAGTTGCGGTTATCGACGAAAAAGGCGACATGATCAAGATTCAAATCGATGGTTGGCGTAAAGCGAAAGGCTTCGGACGTGTAATCCAAGAAGACTTCGGTATGAATATCTCAACTGCAATCTTGACCAAAGAAGTATCTCAAAGTGACGTTATCACTGTTGGTGAGAAGAAAGAAGATGAGCTTACTGGCCTTCCATGGGAAGAAGTTAACCTAGCACTTTGGATGAAGAAAGAGTCTATGGTTGATAACTTCGATCCAATCTGGAACGCAGCGGGTCAAGCGTACCAATCTAACTGTTCAACGTGTCACTCACAGCCAGATGAAGCTCACTTCAGCGCTAACGGTTGGGTAGGCATGTTAGATGGTATGATTGCATTCGTTAACTTCGATACAGATACAGAAGCACTTGTTCTTAAGTATCTACAGAAGCACTCATCAGATTTTTCTGAAGGCCATCACTAATAAGACGTCAATTGGAGTAACACAATGGCAATTACAAGAAGAAGTTTTCTGAAAGGTGTCGCGACTACAAGTGCGGCATCGGTTATCGGTCCAAGCTTATTGGCGTCGGCATCAGTGTCTGCAGCAGAAACAGACGGCGCGTGGAAAGTCTCTGGTTCTCACTGGGGTGCATTCCGAGCTCGCGTTTATGCGGGTAAAGTACAAGAGATTAAACCTCTAGAAATCGATCAACACCCAACTGAGATGTTGAAAGGTATTAAAGGTATTATCTACAGCCCATCACGTGTGCGTTACCCAATGGTTCGCCTAGATTGGTTGAAGAAGCATAAATACAGCGCAGACACGCGTGGTAACAACCGTTTTATTCGTGTGACTTGGGATGAGGCACTAGACCTTGTTTACCGCGAACTAGAGCGCGTACAGAAAGATTACGGTCCATGGGCGCTTCACACAGGTCAAACTGGTTGGAGACAAACGGGTCAGTTCCACAGCTGTACTAACCATATGCAACGTGCAATGGCACTTCACGGTTACTCTGTGAAGAAAATCGGTGACTACTCAACAGGTGCTGGTCAAACGATCATGCCTTACGTGCTAGGTTCTACTGAAGTTTACGCACAAGGTACATCTTGGGAACTTATCCTAGAAAACAGTGACAACATTGTTCTTTGGGGTAACGATCCAGTTAAAAACCTGCAAGTAGGTTGGACATGTGAGACTCACGAGTCATTCGCATACTTAGAACAGCTGAAAGAAAAAGTTGCTAAGAAAGAGATCAACGTTGTTTCTGTTGACCCTGTTAAAAACAAAACAGGCCGTTACCTAGAAAACGAGCAAATGTACATCAACCCACAAACTGATGTGGCGTTCATGCTTGGTGTTGCTCACGTTCTTTACAACGAAGATCTATACGACAAGAAGTTCATCGAAACTTACTGTCTAGGTTTTGAAGACTTTATCAAGTACGTTCAAGGTGAAACGAAAGATAAAGTTGAGAAGACACCTGAGTGGGCTTCGGCTATCTGTGGTGCAAGCGCGGACTCTATCCGTGAATTCGCTAAGATGCTGGTTAACGGTCGTACGCAGATTCTTGTCGGTTGGAGTATCCAACGTCAACAACACGGTGAGCAGCCTTACTGGATGTGTGCCGTTATCGCAGCAATGGTTGGCCAAATCGGTCTACCTGGCGGTGGTATCTCTTACGGTCACCATTACTCTGGTATCGGTGTTTCTTCAACTGGCTTCGCTGCTCCGGGTTCATTCCCGTTGAACATCGACCAAGGTCAATCGCCTAAGCACA
This sequence comes from Vibrio sp. 1F253, assembly GCF_041439295.1. Taxonomy (NCBI): domain Bacteria; kingdom Pseudomonadati; phylum Pseudomonadota; class Gammaproteobacteria; order Vibrionales; family Vibrionaceae; genus Vibrio; species Vibrio sp. 1F253. The sequence goes on from NZ_JBGONU010000002.1 coordinate 101,574, forward strand.
CTAACACTGATTACAACGGTTACAGCCGTGTAATCCCTGTTGCTCGTTGGGTAGATAGCTTGCTAGAGCCAGGTAAGAAGATCAAAGCGAACGGTTCAACGGTTACACTACCGGATATCAAGATGATGGTATTCAGTGGTAATAACCCGTGGCACCACCACCAAGATCGCAACAAGATGCGTAAAGCATTCAAGAGCCTACAAACTGTAGTGGCTGTTGATTTCGCTTGGACTGCAACTTGTCGTCACTCTGATATCGTGCTTCCTGCATGTACTCAGTGGGAACGTAACGATATTGATGGTTACGGCGCGTACTCTGGTCGTGGTTTGATCGCGATGCACAAACTAGTCGATCCTCTGTTCCAGTCTAAAACTGACTTCGAGATTATGTCTAGCCTAACTAAGCGTTGGGGTCGTTACGACGATTATACGCGTGGTATGGACGAAATGCAGTGGGTTAAATCTCTGTATGACGAATGTCGTGCATCAAACGAAGGCAGTTTCGAAATGCCTGAGTTTGCTGAGTTCTGGGAGAAAGGTTTCCTAGACTTCGGTAAAGGTAAGCCATGGACTCGTCACGCTTCATTCCGTGAAGATCCAGAGATCAACGCACTAGGTACGCCTTCTGGTTTCATCGAAATCACAAGCCGTACTGTTGGCAACATGGGTTACGAGCACTGTCAAGAACACCCAATGTGGTTTGAGAAATCTGAACGTTCACACGGTGGTCCAGGCTCTGACAAACACCCGTACTGGCTACAATCTTGTCACCCAGACAAGCGTCTTCACTCTCAGATGTGTGAATCTGAAGAGTGGCGTGCGACTTACGCGGTACAAGGCCGTGAGCCAATCTACATCAACCCAATCGATGCTAAGAAGAAAGGCATCAAAGATGGCGACGTAGTACGTGTGTTCAATGACCGTGGTCAACTACTAGCAGGTGCTGTTCTAATGGATAGCTACGCACCTGGTGTTGTTCGTATCGAAGAAGGAGCTTGGTATGGCCCGATCAACGAGAAAGTGGGGGCGCTAGATACATACGGCGATCCAAACACACTAACTCAAGACATCGGTACGTCTGAACTTGCTCAAGCAACGTCAGCAAACACATGTTTGGTTAACTTCGAGAAGTTCCAAGGCAAACTGCCTCCAGTAACTTCATTCGGTGGTCCAATCGAAGTTTCTTAAGTCTTGTACTTAAGAACCAAGATTAAAGCTTGAATTAAAGCCCCTGTAAGCACTCTTACAGGGGCTTTTTGTTTTTCTAGCCTGTGTGCGGGATTTGTAATTAAGCATTGTCATAGCGCCAACAGGGGGCGTTTTTGAGACCGGCTATAACGACGTGCCGTTTGAGATAGGCTGTAGAACTATGAACTATGAACAATGAACTATGAACAATGAACAATGAACTATGAAGCAGGAAGGGAGTGTAAAAAGAATCTGTTGTAAGGACTTAGGCAGACGGAAACAAAAAGGCCGATACAAAGTATCGACCTAATAGAGACCTATGGAATTGAATCAGCTTGAGTTAAATTTCGAACATAAACCAATAACCGTATGCACAGATTAATGCGGGTATGCCTGAATATAATGTGGCCACAAGAGCCGCTTTCGGTGCCATTGCGATAGCAGGGAATAAAGCATCACCATCATTTGAAATTGCGTTACCGACCTGAGCTGAAAGTGGCAGTGCACCTGAAAGGTAAAGGCTAGTGACCAACAATTGTGGACCACACCCCGGCAGTAAGCCCATCAACACACCCGCCAGGGGGAGCATCATCCCCCAGCTTGAGAATAGCGTCGCAAAATCGACATTTGCAAGCACAGAGCCAAACTCGAAGAAAAGAAAAGCCACCACCACCCATGCAGTGACAAAGTTTGTATCTTGAGCTGTTTTTTGTAGTGGGTGAGAACCTATACATTTTTCATCTTCACTTACGGCCGATTTGTAATCCTCAATTTCACGAGTAAGCCCCCACAAAAACATCGAGCTGATCAGTAAAATCGTTCCCGTCCATTCCATAGACATCTCAGGCAGTGTCAGCAACTGGTTTACATCGATTTGAAAAGAGCCAAGCAGGGCAACAGCGGCTCCCGGAATAATAAGCACAGACCATAGGTAACCCTGAAGGTTTATCGCTTTTTTAGAGACAGGGCTTTGACCTTGAGGTTGTGAGGTACAGCTGTTTTCCGCTTCATTTCTCTCTGCCTGTTTCGGGCGTAAAAAGTCGTCTGCGTGAAACAAGTTTATGATTCGTCCTGAGGCGGTACCCACGATTACACCCATCGCCATCATGGCTAAACCTGTTTTGGGTTCGCTAGCAATTAACAGGAAGGCCGCGTCACCCATGGTTGAGACGAGTACAGCCACAACCGCACCAAATCCGAGTTTGCCTGAAATAAATTGTGTGGTGACCACAATCGCTCCCCCACAGCCTGGCAATGCGCCCATTAGCGCGGCGAATACAACTTGGTTTGAACGAGATTGATGGACGAGCTTATTGAAGACGTTATCTTTGTTGATGTATAGACTTAACCAGTGGTAAATCGCTAGGGTTAGCGCAACGTAACATGACACTGCCCAGAAGGCGTCAGACAAGGTAGTGACCGTCAATTCTCGCGTAGCAGGAGCTGCAACTAACGCCGCAAGTGAAATAGGTAAAAGCAGGCGCTTAAAAGACAGTGAAAACTGAGTTGTTTTCGCAGCGCTGCTGCTTGGCAAAAAAGAGATTAGTCGATCCATAAGTGTCACTCAAAATTTGTGTATTAAGATAATCATATACGAATGATAATAATTATCAATTGCATTCGTTGTTTTTTTATCTTTTGTTACCATTGGCCAAACCCACGAAACATGACCAATCTAAAAAAATGAGGTAAAGTATGCCTAATAAAGAGAGACTCTAAAGGTAGAGTCATAATTGTTAGTGTAATAGGAAGAAACATGATTTTAGTTGTTGGTCACAAAAACCCTGATAGTGACAGTATTTGTAGTGCGTTAGTTGCAACTGAGCTTCTTAAAGCTCGTGGCGAGGAAGCGACACCAATTCGCCAAGGCGAGATCAACCGCGAAACTCAACACATTCTAGAAGTCGCTGGTGCTGAAAAGCCAGAACTTCGTACTTCTGTTGCTGGTGAGAAAATCTGGCTAGTAGACTACTCAGATCTTGCACAAGCACCAGACGATGTAGCTGATGCTGAGATCGTAGGCATTGTCGATCACCACCGTCTAGGTGACGTGATGACAGTTAACCCTATGGAAGCTTGGATCTGGCCTGTTGGCTGTACAAATACAGTACTTTTCAACATGTTTAAGATTGAAGGTCACGCTATCTCTCAACAAATCGCTAAACTGATGATGTCTGCAATTCTTTCAGACACAGTTGGTTTTGCTTCTCCAACATGTACTCAAAAAGACAAAGACGCGGTTGCTGAGCTTGCTGAAATCGCTGGCGTAACAGACGTTGATGCATTTATCAAAGCGCTTCTAATCGCTAAGACAAACATCGAAGGCCTATCTGCTGCACAGTTAGTAGAAAAAGACCTTAAAGGCTACCCATTCAACGGTCGTGATGTTGTTGTTGGTCAAGTTGAGCTTGCGACTCTTGAGCAAGTAGACGGCATGATCGAAGCTCTAGAAGCTGATCTTGAAGCGCGTTGTGAGAAAGATGGTCTAGCGTTCGCGGCAGTAATGCTGACAGATATCACTACAGCTCAAACTCGTCTTCTATACAAAGGTGAGTGGGCTGATAAGCTGGTTAAATTCGAGAAAGACGGTGTATTGATGATGGAAAATACATTGAGCCGTAAGAAGCAAGGTTGGCCTTGGCTTCAAGGCGAGCTTGTTTAACCAAGTCGCTTAATTATAAACGCCTGCTAATTTAGCAGGCGTTTTTCTTTGAAGTAGGCTTTCTTCTTCATCGATAGTGTTTGAAGTTAAAAACACTCGGCATAAAATAGCTTTAAGAACATAGTTACTGACTAAAGTAGGAAATTGAGATGACTACACAGCTAGACGATAAAAAAATCGCTGAAATCAATAAGTATACGGGTGAGCAACGCCTGAAGTACTGTGTGAAAGAAATCGTAGCGAACCGTGAAGTATGGATCTTAACCGATGAACACGGTTGTGTAATGCTGAACACAGAAGATGAAGACTGTGTTCCTGTATGGCCAAATCAAGAGTTTGCGGAGTCTTGGGCGACGGGTGATTGGTCTGAGTGTAAAGCTGAGTCTATTTCACTAAACAAATGGCATAGCCGTTGGACTAACGGTCTAGAAGACGACGAGCTTGCAGTTGTTGTGTTCCCGAACGAACAGGAAGAAGGTGTTATCTTGTTCCCGGATGAGTTCGACTTCGAGCTGAAGAAGCAGGCTGCTAAGCGCTAATTCTCTCGTCAAATTGTAAGCCAGCGTTGTCTTACCTCGGGCAACGCTGTTGTTCTATTCTTCCCTTCTAAGCTACTTTCCAACGTATTTTCGTCAATACCCAATAAGTTGATACAAAGGCGCTTGCTGTGCTGCTTTAGAAGCTTGCTGAAGTACACCTGTTTTGCTGTATCTTTTCAGTATTTTTCGCACAACTGGTTTTGCCTGTTCTTTTGTCATTCCCACTTTCAATTGAGGCTCATACAGTAGCTTTAGCAGCACTACATCTAAGGGGGATAACAAGTCTTCTGGCGTGTGATCATTGAAAATAGAAGGGTAGGCTTTATCTGAGTCATTGGGTAACCCAAGTACCTGTGTGATCTCTTCAACAATACATGCGACCAGCTTTCCTCTTGCTCTCGCTTGATCTACTGGGATCACAATTCCTGCATATACAATCTCCCCTTTGGAATTAGTTCGATAACCTGCAGTGCAGATAGCGCTGTTTAGATGCTGTGTCGATTTCAGTTTGAGTACAGTTTTGGCTTCAGCTATCCACTGACTCTGCCTTGTGTATATCCATTTAACGTTTGCATCCGATTCTCGTGTGACGATTTTAATCGGATGTTGGGTGACTTGCGATAGGTGCTGGACGTGTAATTCGGTGAGTTCTTGATGAAGCTCTTCGTCGCCGACTCGGTGATCGATCCATATCTTAATAGGTTGTTTCCATTTAGCGAGGAGCTTGTCGCCTTGTGAATATTCGTGTTGAAGTGCGACGTGATAAAAGGCAGTTTCGACGAAGGTTCTATCTAGCCATGTGAGTGGTGTGCTTGCTGCATTAAAGGACAGCAGCGCCAACAAGAGGGAAAGCATTGAAGCTCTTGGTAACATATCTTTCCCCTTTGCGGAATATAGCGCGATCACCGATTAATGGCTTGGTGCTTTATAGAAGTGGCTCTCAACTAACCTTTGTGTGATTTGGTGAGTTGGGTTAGTCAGTACTTCATGTGTTTCGCCACTTTCAACCACATTGCCTTCGTGCATGACGATGATCTTATCTGTGATGTGTTTAACAATGCCGATGTGTTGAGAAACATAAACGAACGATACGCCCATCTCTTCTTGAAGTTCTAGGAACAGATTGATGATTTGCGAACGCATCGCCATATCCAAACCATTCAACGCTTCATCAGCAACAATGATGGAAGGCTGAAGTATCAAAGCGCGAGCCAAACAAACCCTCTGCTTCTGGCCTGCAGCAAGCATCTGAGGATAGAAGTAAGCATGTTCTGGTAGAAGCCCAACACGTAATAATGTGTCCTTTACGCGGCGCATGCGGGCTTCTGGTGGCATGTTGGTATTTCGCTTCAATGGTCCTTCAAGGATTCGACCAATCTGGATGCGTGGGTTTAGCGAGGTGTTCGGATCTTGGAAGATCATTCGAATCAGTTTGCAGCGAGTTGAGTAGTCTTTGTGCTCTAGCTTTTCACCGTTCACTCGGATCTCACCTGCTGTTGGTTCCACCATACCCGCTAGCATTCTTGCTAATGTCGATTTCCCCGACCCATTCTGACCGATAAAACCAATAGTCTGTCCCGCTTCAAGGGAAAAGCTGACTGGCTTCACTGCCTGATGAATCTTTTTGCGGAAAAGACCAGAGCGAGTCGTAAAGTCTTTAGATAAATCACTGACCTCTAATAATGCACTCATGATTTCTTTTTCTTCTCCATATTCAGAGGGAAATGACAGTTAAATTTGTGGGTCTTTATACGTTTAGTATGCGGGATCTCGACACACTGTCTTTGCGCGTATGGACAACGTGGTCCAAGTCGACAACCAATCGGAAGGTGCTGCAGCGGCGGAATTGACCCTGGTAAAGATTGCAGTTTTTCTTTATGGGGAATCCAGTCGTTAAAATCGGGCATCGCTTTTAGCAGTGCAACGGTGTAAGGATGCTTTGGTACATCCAACAGTTTTGTCGTATCTGCAGACTCAACGGACTGACCGCAGTACATCACGGTTATTCGTGTCGCCCATTGAGTGATAGTCGTTAAATCGTGCCCAATGAGGAGAATTGTCGTGTTATGAAGTTGATTCATTCGGCTCAATAAGCGCAATATTTGAGACTGCGTAATCGGGTCTAAATCGTTGGTTGGCTCATCGGCAATTAGCACTTTTGGCTTGGCAGCGATCGCCATGGCGATCATGACTTTTTGACACTCACCATCGGTCAACTCATAAGAATAACTGTCCATTAGGTTAGAGTGATTTTTGATCCCCACTTTATGCAGTAATGCTATTGCTTGCTTTTTTCGCCACTTAAACCGTTGCCACCATCGACCTTCAAATGAACGCGAAGGAATCGCCTCTATTAGCTGGCGTCCCACTTTTTCGGAAGGGTCAAGACATGTCGATGGTTCTTGGAAGATCATCGCGATATCGCGAGCGATCACACGGCGTCGTTCTTTGGGCGTTAGTTGTAGCAGGTCGATATTGCCAAGGCGCATTCGGTCGGCAGACACTTTCCAGTTTTCTTTGCAAACACCAACGATCGCTTTTGCAACCAAGCTCTTACCAGAACCTGATTCACCTACTAAGCCACGAATTTCTCCCTCATTGAGGGTAATACTCATTCGATCTACTGCTTTAACCATCCCTTGAGGGGTCTCAATCTCTATGGTTAGATGTCGAATATCAAGTAACGGCATTATTCGATTCCTGCATTTAGCGCTTGGCGAACACCTTCACCGACAAGGTTAATCACGATCACTGTAAACATAATGGCTAAGCCGGGTAGAGTTACTGTCCATGGCGCAAGGTAAATCAGCTCTACAGAATCACCCAAAATTGAGCCCCATTCGGTACTTGGTGCTTGAGCGCCAAGCCCTAAGAAACCCAAGGCCGTGATATCAAGAATGGCGACTGACAATGCCAGTGTAATTTCAAGTGCCACTACAGTAAGAATATTAGGAAGGATTGAATTCCATAACAGGTAGAAGTCATTCGCACCATCAAGGCGAGAAGCCAAAATATAGTCTTTTTCTACTTCTGCATGCACGGCAATGTATACCGAACGAATAAAGCGTGGAATCAATGCCAAACATAAGGCTAGCAAGATATTAAACTCGCCAAAGCCAAGAAATGCCACGAAGATAATCGCAAGTAGCAACGACGGAATAGACATTACCGTGTCAAGCAAGTGGTTTAGCGTGCTTGATAGCAACCCACGAGTCATACCTGCAAGTACGCCAATCAGACAACCGATGACTGCTGCGATAAAGGTAATCACTACTGCGGCACCAAATGTCAGCTGAGAGCCAATAATCAGACGGGATAGAATATCTCGCCCTAAATCATCAGTGCCTAGAAAATACTCAACTGTTCCAGCCGGATCCCAAGAAGGAGGTGTTAGTAGGTGCCCCGTCTGCTCTTGAGCATCATGTGGTGCTAGCCATGGTGAAGTGATGGTGATCAAAATGATCAAGACCAAACACCATAGTCCAAACATTGCGAGATTATTGCCACGGAAGCTGCGCCAGAAACGCTCGAATTGGGTTGGAATCTGTTCTTCTTGGTAGACGTTATTTGTTAGCATACCATTCCTTCCTTACCAGAGGATTGACCATCGCGCCCAGTAGATCGGACAGTATATTCGCGGTCAAAACCAAGGTTGCTACCACAATTACACCAGCTTGAATTGAAACGTAATCTTGATTGGATAATGCATCCAGCAACCAGCGGCCAATACCCGGCCAGTTAAAGATAGACTCGGTGATGATAGCGAGCGTTAACATACTGGAGAGTTGAACGCCGACCTTAGGAATAATCGGTGGTATTGCATTTCTTAATACGTGTTGAGTGACGATCTCTCTTGTTGAAAGACCTTTGATTCGTGCGGCACGGATGTAGTTTTGAGCCATCACTTCAGCCACTGACGCTCTCATTAGTCGGATAACCTGGGTTGTTGGAGCGAGCGCCAAAACAAGACAAGGTAACGCCATATGGTCTATTACGCTCTGTAGGGCGTGTGCTCGATAGTTACCTTCGGCAAAGAAGGCATCAATCATTGCAAAGCCAGTCACGTGTTCAATTTCGTAAAGTAGATCGTATCGCCCCCCAACAGGGAACATCTCGAAGTGCAGTGAAAACACCATGATCATTAGCAATGCGACCCAAAAAATAGGTGCTGAGTAGCCTGCCATTGAAGTAAACGATATGGTGGTATCAACAAATTTTCCTTGTCTCATACCGGCTATTGTGCCGAAAGGGATGCCGATAAACAGTGCGAGTAAAAAAGCAAAGAAGCACAATTCTAACGTCGCAGGGAATACCACGACAAGCTCTTCGATGATAGGAACACCGTGTTTGCTCAGGCCGAAATTCAGCGTCGATAATTCGGTGACGTAGCTAAGCCAGCCGGGCCAAAAATCTTGAATTGCCCAAGGTGAGGTTTGGTCTAATCGAAGTAGAGCAAAGCCCACTAAAGTCAGAATTCCAAGTGTAATAATGAATAAGTTTACACGTCTTAATGTATACCAAAACATCAGTTCACCTCCCTTCTGACTTGATCAAAAGGTTGAGCATTAAAAGGACTGCGTTTAAAACCTGTTAGCGAACGATCGTGCACACGGAATTGCACGCCGTGAGCGAGAGGTATCACAGGAACTTCTTCATTAAGAATGTTTTGGGCTTGTCGATACAAGTTCACGCGATGCCTTTGTTGATTAATCTCTAATGCCAAGTCGAGAAGGAAATCAAAGTCTGAGTTGCACCACATAGAGACGTTTAATCCCGCGCGTTCCGAACTACATGATAGAAGTGGACGTAAGAAGTTGTCTGGGTCGCCCGTACTGCCAATCCAACCTGTGAGTAACAAATCTGTTGAGGAAATTGAAGACAGCTGTGTTCGGTCAAATCGGTCGTCGGTATAGAGTTTCAATTCAATACCAATATCAGCCAAGTTTGCTTGGATCAGTTCTGCCGTTTTTCTTGGACTTGGATTGTATGCGCGTGGCTCTAGTGGCACCCACATTGAAAGCTCTAACCCTGGTTCTACACCGGCCTCTCTAAGAAGTGCGATCGCATAGTTTCGATCATAGCGAACTTGAACGCTGTCTTTTTGATAAGCCCAAGAAGTAGGGGGAAGTAACGTGTAGGCTTTTGTACCTGTACCGTAGTACACAGAATCAAGAATGTTCTGACGGTTAATAGCCAAGTTCAATGCTTTACGTACTCGTGAGTCACGCAATGCAGGATGTTCTGTGTTTAGCGCGATGAAAGAGACATTTACGGCAGGTGTGGCAGAAATCTTCAACTCTTCATGAGCTTGAATAATAGGGATCTGGCTAGAAATTGGTGAGTTCAACACGTCACACTCACTGCGGAGAAGCTTGGCAAGTGTGCCTGTCCCGCGTTGTGAAGTATCAAATACAACTTGGTCCATTTGTACTTCACCCTTCCAGTAATGCTTGTTCTTTTTCAAGCGTACAAGATCATTAATTTGATATTCATCCAAGTAGAAAGGGCCTGTGCCTACGGGCTTGGAGTCTATTTCATTTTTTTCATCTGTGGTAATCAGCTTGTTGGCATACTCTTTGGAGTGAATGACCGCATAGCTGGTGGCGATATTGTTAAGAAATGAATTATCTGGGCGACTTAACTGGAACTTCACCGTTAGGTCATCCACCGCTGTGATTTCAACAATCAGGTTTTGAAAGTCGATGCCAGCGAACCATGGATATAAACCGCCACCCACATAATGAAATGGGTTTGAACTATCAATGATACGTTCAAAACTAAAGACCACATCCTGTGCATTCATGCTGCGGGTTGGGGTAAACCAATCTGTGGTTTGAAACGCAACATTTGGGCGCAGCTTGAAAGTGTACTCTGTACCTGATTTATCGACAGACCAGCTTGTTGCCAAGTTCTGTTTTGGTCGGTAAGTCATAGGATCAAGAGTGAGCAGGGTATCGAAAATTTGAGGGCTCAGCGATTCTGAGGTAATGCCACTATCAACCAATTGTGGATTGAAGGTACTAGGATTACCTTGGCCGCAATAAATGAAGCCTTTTTCACGGATTTGCTCGTGAGTGACACTTTCACCACATCCAGCTAAAAAGCCAAGCGTGCAGATGCTAAGTGATAGTCTTATTAGTGCTTTCATAAAAAGAAATACTTTTCGAAACGAGGCGTTAGAGGAGCCTCAAGATCCCGACAATTTAACATTTTATTTATTCGGCTCCAAATAATAATCAAGTGTGGACAGCTATTTATCGTTAGCTTGCCCTACAATCGCGTACTTCCTCACCATTCCACGTAATTGGTTATAGGTTAACCCAAGTAATTCTGCTGCTTGCTTCTGGTTATACTTGCTCTGTTTTAGTGCTTGATTGAGTAATTTAATGTCTTGCTGTTCTTGCCATGCTTTGTAATCAAGCGGCAAAGAAAATGAGTGCTCTAATGGAGTATGGCTGTTGGACAGATCATTGCCAGTTTCGTGCGTGGAATCTTGATCTATTTGCCATGTTGGTTTAAATGGGTTAAACACCAAAGATTCAATAGGATATGGATCTTTACCGTGCTGGTAGATAGCTCGTTCAACGACGTTTTTGAGTTCTCTCACATTTCCCGGCCAAGAATAATCCGATAGTGCCTCAACAGCAGATGGAGCAAAACCGACAAACAGCTCCAATTCTAACTCTCGACACATCTTAATGGCGTAGTATTCTGCTAGCAGCGTGATGTCTTCTTTTCGTTCGCGAAGAGGTGGGATAGTAATGACATCAAACGCTAGTCTATCTAATAAATCGGGTCTGAATTCGCCTTTTAACGCCATGTCTGGTAAGTCAGCATTGGTCGCACACACCAGTCTTACATTGGCACTCAGCGCCTTTTGTCCGCCGACACGCTCATATTGCCCGTATTCAATAACACGCAATAGCTTCTCTTGAACGGCAAGGGGGGTGGTCGCTAGTTCGTCTAAGAACAGAGTTCCACCTTCAGCCCTTTCAAAACGACCTTGATGACGACCTTTTGAACCGGTAAAAGAACCTGATTCATGACCAAACAACTCTGAATCAATCAACCCTTCGCTAAGGGTTGAGCAGTTCAGTGAGATCAATGGCTGGTCCCAGCGCCTTGAAAGGTAATGCAGCCTTTGGGCGATTAACTCTTTACCTGTACCACGCTCCCCGATGATCAGAATCGGTCTTTCGATTGGTGCGAGTTGAGACACTTTATCCAAAACAGAGAGAAAAGTAGGGGATTCACCAATGAGATTCTGCTGCATAAATGGGTCCTTGTATGGTCTGATTTCCAATGGGCATGATATAGAGAGCTTTATTTACATCACTTGATGTAAATAGCATTAATCACAAAGTTGTAGTGGTGAAAAATACCAACACTTGGCTAAATTCATCATAGCATGGTTCGGATTAATCAACATTTTATTGTAAGTATTTGATAAACAATGGCTTAAAAGTTGGCACGCTACTTGGATTACTTATGGTAGGTTTAACAACAGACGTAGATTTTTGAGCAAGTGGATTGAGAAATCGAAAACGATTTAAAACCTATTTGCCATTATTGCAATTAAGGAGTTTCTTATGGGTATTTTTTCTCGCTTTGCAGACATTGTAAATTCAAACATCAGTGCACTATTAGATAAGGCTGAAGATCCTGAAAAGATGATTCGCCTCATTATTCAAGAAATGGAAGACACGCTGGTTGAGGTTCGTACTAACTCAGCAAAAGCCATTGCAGACAAGAAAGAGCTAGCACGTAAAGTTGAAGCTATCGAAGCTCAGATTCTAGATTGGCAGAATAAAGCGACATTAGCCCTGACTAAACAACGTGAAGATCTGGCTAGAGCGGCACTAATCGAAAAGCAAAAACTTGAAGATATCATCAAGAGTCTTCATACCGAGCAAACCTTGGTTCATGAAACCATCGAAAAACTAACCAGTGAGATCGGTAAGCTTGAAACCAAAATCGCCGAGACACGTGCAAAACAGCAAGCACTAATGATTCGTAATAACGCAGCAAGCAATCGTCGCGATGTTCAAAAACATCTGCATTCAAGCAAAACCAACGAAGCAATGGCGAAGTTTGAGCAATTCTCACGTAAAGTGGATGAATTAGAAGCTGAAGCTGACGTTTACGCAAAAACCGGTAACGCAAAATCTTTAGACCAAGAGTTTGCAGAGCTACAAGCTCAAGACGAGATTGAAAAAGAGCTGGCGAAACTGAAGCAACAAGTTGAAAACCGCGATAAATAATTTTAGGAGTTGTCTATGTCAACATTTCTAATTGCAGGTCCACTGATTGTCTTTTTGATCTTCGTGGCACCGCTATGGTTATTCTTACACTACCGCAGCAAGAAGAAATCCAGCAATGGTCTTTCAGAAACGGATCTTCAGCGTCTGCATAAGCTTTCTGAGCAAGCTGAGTCGATGCAAGACCGAGTGAAAACGTTAGAAAAAATACTGGATGCGGAGTCACCTAACTGGAGACGAAACTATGAGTAGAGAACTGTATCGCGATCCGATTAACGGTAAATTGTCTGGCGTGTGTGCCGGATTAGCGAACTATTTTGGTCTTGAAGTTTGGTTGGTTCGTATCTTAGTGATCTCAGCCGCACTGCTAGGTGGTAGCTTTTTGGTGTTATTAGCGTATTTAGCTTTGACATTTATGCTTGAAAAACAACCACCTCAATATGTCGATCAGATGAAAGCCAAACAAGAGCACACACTCAAGCAAAAACCCTGGGAAAAAGGGCAAACAGCAGAGTCTTTGTTGGGCACTTTAGAGGGGGATTTCCAGACGTTAGAGACCAGTGTACGCAATATGGAAGCTTATGTGACTTCGGACACTTTTAAAGTCGACCGTGCATTTAAGAACATGTAGTGGTTAAGCCTTAAAAAGATTAGATAACGGTTTAGGAAAATTTATCCCAAGCCGTTATTTTTTTTAATAATTTTGTCTAAATAAATCTTACGATAACTGGTAAGTTACATGTGATTAATCTATGTTAATAAAATATTTATAGATATGGATGATCGCAATGTACAAAGCCTCCCTAGTCCTATTGGTGACCTTATCCGGGTTATCCGGGTTATCTGGGTGTGGTAAGGAGCTCCCTCCGGTTCCAGAACCCGAATCACGACCAGCCAAACTCTTCACCGTCTCGGTCGGTAACAATGCCTTCGAACGAAATTTTCCTGCGACTACTGAAGCGGGCGATAAAGCCGTATTGGCATTTCGAGTCCCCGGTTTACTAAAAACGATCGATGTCACTGCGGGGCAACAGGTCTCCAAAGGTGATGCATTGGCAACGCTTAATCCTGATGAGTATCAGTTGCTAGAAAAGCAGGCAAGAGCTAACTTCAAACTTGCCGATGTGCAATACCAACGTTCCATCAAGCTACGTAAGGATAGAGTGGTTTCTGAGCAAGATTTTGACCAAGCGAAAGCAAATCATAACTCTGCGAGAGCGGTTTTAAATCAAGCAAAAGCTAATCTTCGCTACACCACACTCGTTGCGCCTTATGATGGTACCATTTCTATTATTCCTGCTGAAAACCACGAATACATCGCGGCTAAGCAAGGTGTAATGAATATCCAAACGAATCAGATCCTCAAAGTTGTCTTCTTATTGCCTGATCAATTAATTGCACGCTTTTCTGCAGGGTTTGAGACAGACGCAACTATGGTATTCGATGCCTTCCCTGAACATTCTTATGTCCTCACCTTTCAAGAAGTCGATACCGAAGCCGATCCTAAAACCGGTTCATACAAGGTCACCATGGTAATGGAGAGACCGACTGATATCGGCATCCTGCCGGGTATGTCTGGCACGGTTAACCTTGTTTCTTCACAAGCAGCGGCGACAAAAATTCCAACCTCAGCAATGATGACCAATGGAGATGATGTCTCAGTATGGCGCGTTAACAACGATGGTATCGTCGAAGAAGTCGCGATAGTCATTGATGAAAAACGTCATATTATTTCGGGTCTTAACGACGGAGATCGCGTTGTGACCTCGGGCGTTAATGGATTAGAAACTGGCGTCAAAGTTCGTGAGTGGATCAAGGAAAGGGGGCTCTAACATGAAGACAGTATCAAAAGCCATCGGCCTATCATGTTTGGCGTTGTTGACAGCCTGTAAAGACAAAGGTGTCACTGAAGTCGAAAAGCTTCCTCTTGTTAAAGCCATTGAAATCTCCGTCTTAGACTTTAACGATAAGCTCTATTTTCCAGCAGTGGCTAATGCTGCTGAGAAAGCGCACCTAAGTTTCCGTGTCGCTGGTGAGATTTTTAAACTTGATGTCAAAGAAGGTGAACAAGTTAAAAAGGGTGATGTTCTTGCCGAGTTAGATCCAACAGATTATCAGTTGGACGTTGATAACGCTCAAGCTCGATACACAGTGATTAACAGCCAATACAGACGTTCAAGTCCGTTGGTCAAAAAGGGGTTATTGGCTAAGTCTCAATTCGATGAGATTGCCGCTCAGCGTCAAATCGCTTATGCCGAGTTAGAATTGGCAAAACTGCGTTTGTCATTTACTAAGCTTCGCGCACCGGTTGATGGAATTATCTCTCGTGTCAGTGTTGACCAATACGAAAATATTCAGGTTGGCCAACAGATTGTGAATATTCACAGTGTTGAGGATGTTGAAGTTGTTATCCAATTGCCTGACCAAATCTATGTAAATCAACCAAATGAAGCGACTATCTCGAATATTGAGGCAGTAGTTAGAGTTCCAAGTGGGAATGAATACAGTGCGGGGATAAAAGAGTTTACGACTGAACCCGATCCAAACACAGGTACATTTACCGTCACGCTTGCTTTACCTATGCCAGAAGATGATTTGATTCTAGACGGTATGGCCGTTGAGGTCACGTCAAATGGGCGTGATATCGGGTTGAAATTAAAAGCCGGCGTACTTATTCCTATTGAGGCTGTGTTCAATGCCGATGGGGATGAGTTAACTCGTCAAAACTCTTACGTGTGGATTCTTAATGACGACAATACAGTATCTAAACAGCAAGTCGTATTAGGCAAAGCGAATCAGAAAACATTGCAGATAATCAAAGGATTAGAAATGGGGCAGCATGTCGTTGTTGCAGGCGTATCGCGATTGCGAGATGGGATGACAGTGGAAGTATTGTCTCAGGAGACGAACAATGAGTGAAGTCAATAACAAGCCCCAAAGTGACGATCAACAGGGTGATGACCAAATCACTGGAGTGGCGGCTTATTTTATACGAAATAAGGTCATTAGCTGGATGCTATCACTGATCTTTCTTATTGGTGGTGTGTCTGCATTCTTTGGTTTGGGCCGTTTAGAAGATCCTGCCTTTACCATCAAAGATGCCATGGTAGTGACCTCTTATCCGGGAGCGACGCCTCAGCAAGTGGAAGAGGAAGTGACTTACCCATTAGAGAAAGCGATTCAACAGCTTACCTATGTTGATGAAGTTAACTCTATCTCTAGTCGTGGCCTGTCTCAGGTTACGGTAACGATGAAGAATAATTACGGCCCTGATGATCTTCCACAAATTTGGGATGAACTTCGACGTAAAGTGAATGATTTGAAAGGTCAACTTCCACCCGGGGTAAATGACCCTCAAGTCATAGACGACTTTGGTGATGTTTACGGTATTTTGCTTGCCGTAACGGGGGACGGTTACAGTTACAAAGAGTTACTTGATTACATTGATTACCTAAGGCGAGAGCTAGAACTTGTTGATGGGGTCAGTAAAGTCTCGGTATCCGGCCAACAGCAAGAGCAAGTGTTCATTGAGATATCGATGAAACGGATCAGCTCTCTGGGTTTGTCTCCAAATACTGTATTTAACCTTTTATCCACTCAAAATATTGTTTCAAGTGCAGGTGCTGTAAGGATTGGTGACGAGTACATTCGAATCCATCCAACAGGAGAGTTCCAGAATGTTGAACAGCTCGGTGATTTGATTCTTACGGAAGGTGGCGCTCAAGGGCTTATCTATCTAAAAGATGTGGCGAATGTAACTCGTGGTTATGTTGAAGTGCCTACTAACATCATTGGCTATAACGGGAAGCTCGCACTTAACCTTGGTGTTTCTTTTGCACAAGGCGTGAACGTGGTCGCAGTGGGTGAAGCCTTTGACCGAAGGCTCGCCGAGCTGAAATACCAACAGCCCGTAGGTATTGACATATCTGAGGTTTATAACCAACCCAAAGAAGTCGATAAGTCAGTTAGTGGATTTGTAGTGAGTTTAGGACAAGCGGTTGCGATCGTAATCGTAGTGTTGCTGTTCTTCATGGGATTACGATCGGGTTTGTTGATTGGTTTGATACTGCTATTGACCGTTTTCGGTACCTTCATTTTCATGCAGTACTTCAAAATCGATCTTCAACGTATTTCATTGGGCGCGTTGGTTATCGCGCTGGGGATGCTGGTGGATAATGCCATTGTGGTGGTGGAAGGGATATTGATCGGCACGCAGAAGGGGCGAACCCGAATGCAGGCCGCTACAGATATTGTGACCCAAACCAAATGGCCACTGCTTGGTGCAACGGTTATTGCGGTCACCGCTTTTGCCCCAATCGGTTTGTCTGAAGACTCAACGGGCGAATATTGTGGCACCTTGTTCACGGTTCTACTTATCTCCTTGATGCTGAGTTGGTTTACGGCCATCTCACTCACGCCATTCTTTGCCGATATGTTCTTCAAAGGCCAGAAGGTTGATCCAGATAGTGAAGGTAAAGACCCATACAACGGGATGGTTTTTGTTATCTATAAAAACTTCCTTGAGTTCTGTATGAAGCGTGCGTGGCTCACGATGTTCGTTCTGATTATTGGTTTGGGTGCGAGTGTTTACGGCTTTGGTTTTGTAAAACAAGCCTTCTTCCCATCTTCGACTACGCCAATGTTCCAAGTGGATGTTTGGATGCCGGAAGGTACCGATATTCGTGCGACCAACACTAAGCTTAAAGTGCTTGAAGGTTGGTTAGCAGAGCAGGACGAAGTTGAGCACATCACGACAACGGCAGGTAAAGGCCTACAACGTTTCATGCTGACTTATGCGCCAGAGAAAAGTTATAGCGCATACGGTGAGATAACGGTTCGTGTGAAGGGTTATGAAGTACTTGAAGGTTTGATGTTACGCTTTCGTGAGCATGTAAACGGCCAGTTCCCTGAAATTAATTACAAACTTAAGCAGATCGAATTAGGTCCTGGTGGCGGTGCTAAAATTGAAGCGCGAATTGTGGGTTCTGATCCAACGGTTTTACGTTCAATCGCAGCTCAAGTTATGGATATCATGCGTGCTGACAATGGATCGTTTAACGTTCGTCACGATTGGCGTGAAAGAACTAAGGTACTGGAACCTCAGTTCAACGAAAGCCAAGCGCGTCGTTATGGTATTACCAAATCTGACGTTGATGATTTCCTAGCGATGTCTTTCTCTGGTAAGTCGATTGGTGTGTATCGTGATGGTACTACGCTGATGCCTATTGTGGCTCGTTTACCTGAAGATGAGCGAATTGATATTCGCAACATCGAAGGTATGAAGATTTGGAGCCCGGCATTAAGTGAATACATCCCACTACAACAAGTAACACTAGGCTACGAATTGGAATGGGAAGATCCACTGATCATCCGTAAGAACCGTAAGCGTATGCTGACGGTAATGGCGGATCCTGACCTACTGGGTGAAGAGACAGCATCAACTTTACAGAAACGCTTACAGCCACAAATAGAAGCGATTGAGATGCCACCGGGTTATTCATTGGAATGGGGTGGTGAATACGAGTCGTCAGCTGACGCTCAAGCGTCACTGTTCACAACTATGCCGTTAGGCTACTTGTTCATGTTCTTAATCACGGTGTTCTTGTTTAATTCGGTGAAAGAGCCTCTGATTGTTTGGTTAACGGTACCACTCGCCTTGATAGGGGTAACGACAGGCTTGCTAGCCTTGAATACACCGTTCGGTTTTATGGCGCTTCTGGGCTTCTTGAGTTTGTCTGGAATGCTTCTGAAGAACGGTATCGTACTGCTTGATCAAATTGAGATTGAGATGAAGTCAGGTAAAGACCCATATATAGCGGTTGTTGATGCGGCATTGAGTCGTGTACGTCCTGTATGTATGGCGGCTATCACAACGATTCTCGGTATGATTCCATTGTTACCGGATATCTTCTTCAAGCCAATGGCGGTAACCATCATGTTTGGTTTAGGCTTCGCCACCGTACTGACGCTAATCGTGGTACCTGTGCTGTATCGTCTATTCCATAAAATTGAAGTCTCGTAAGACGAGTGAGTCTTTGAATTAATGCCCCTGTTTAGGGGCATTATCATTTCTGAGTGATTTAAAATAGGTAGCAATAACATGGAAACAAACACTGAAGGTAGAACGTGTGCATGGGCACTGAAGCACGAACTGGAAAGGGAGTACCACGACGCAGAGTGGGGCGTACCGGTTTATGATGACCAAGTTCTGTTTGAGTTCATTACTTTAGAAGGCGCTCAGGCGGGCCTGAGTTGGATTACGATCCTTAAAAAGCGCGAAGGCTATCGTGCTGCCTTTGATAATTACGATCTAAACAAGTTAGCCGAATTGAATGAAGACAATGTGCCACACGTCATAGAGAACTTTGATGTGGTTAAGCATAAAGGCAAGATTGCCTCTGTGTATAACAACGCTCGAGCAACGCTTGAACTGCAGAAAGAGTTTGGTTCTCTTTCAAACGCCTTATGGCAATTTGTCGATAACAAGGTGATCGAAAACCACTGGATTGAGATGACTCAAGTTCCCGCTTCTACCGAGCAATCCAAAGCGATGAGTAAGTTTTTGAAGAAGAGAGGCTTTAAGTTTGTTGGGGAAACAATCTGTTACGCGTTTATGCAAGCGACAGGTATGGTTAATGACCATTTAGAAGGTTGCCCACATAAATAAAGGTGTTATTTCTCGGCGCGAAATAATTGTGTGGAAATTGAAAAATTCACTGGTCATTTATAAACTTTTCAATATTATATGCGACCAAATTCAAATGTAGACAACGATAGTGAATCAACAAAACTACCAAATATGTGATGCTAACTATGATCCCTTGCTTAGGCAGTTTATGCGTGAGGATGGCCACGTAGAAACTATCGCGCCGCTAGAAGGTAAAGTGTTCCTATTCTTGCTTGAAAATACAGGCGAATGCATTGAGCGAGGCCTGATCTTTGATAGATGTTGGGGGGATGTGATTGTCTCTGAGCAAGCGTTGACCAACGTGATATCTAAGCTTAGAAAAACACTGAACAGAGTGACTTGTGGTTGCGCCACGATTCGTACCGTCAGTAAAATGGGGTATTCTCTGGAGATAGAGGAATCATCTCAACCTCAAAATACAGAGCCTAAAGCGACAGTCCCTGAGGCGGATTTAGTATCAGAGTCTCCTCAAACGATAGGATTATCGCAAGCCGAACTTAACCCATCATCAATAACGACAAATCAAACACAAACCTCAGGCGAGTCACCTGAGAAAAAGCCGCAAGATGAGCAGGCTCATGTTATGCCTGTATCAGTAACACAAAGCGTTGAAGGCGACATGGAAATGCCATTGTCCACAGTTAGCCCGAGTGGTTCAGTCAACGCGGTACCACCTAGCTTTAAGCCTTTTGTACGTCGCCATTTAGCCTGCGTGGGCTACTTTTTGGCCTTTACCTGTGTGTTAATCTCTTTGTTTAATATATTTCAGGCTTACTATCAGCCATTGCCATACTTTGTTGATAAAAGTGAGTATCACGACAGCTTCGTAGATGAAACTAATCACTACTTTTTCCATATTGTTCGCAATGAAGCCTACTCGTTGCCTGCGATCACTGAGAGACTGATACAAGTTATACCTAGCCACTGTAATGTTGATGTTTTTGTTCGCATTTATCCATCTGTCAACCAACCTGAAAATGATGCTTTGTATATGCTAATTGAGAGAAAGGATGGCGAAGCTCTTAATTACTTGTCATCTATTTTTGAAGTTGAGTCATCTTTTGATTCGTTTGTGAATTACATGGCTCAAAGGAGTTACTTTTGCGAATAATTGGTTTGCTATTAGTATTAGCACTCACAGCTGCAAGTTTCATGATTGATAGAAACGTACTCGCGGGCACTCGTTGGCACTGTAAAACCATCAAAGCGGGCTTTATGACGCAGGCATTTCAACCTTATCAATCGTTGTATGAACGTATGACTTTTACCTTCCAATCAGACAATACGTTTATGATTGCAGAGGCGGTAAAGATTGAAGAGAAGGATGGTCAGGTGAGTAAATTGGAGCACCACTCCTCAGGTCGTTATTCGTTAGAAGATGGCGAGTTGTCTATCTCTATCATTGATTATTCGCCGACAACTGAAACTGATGACCCTGTGATTAATCGAGAGTATAGCTCGTATAAGGGGCTGAATATTGATTACTCAGTTGTTGTCACCGATGACTCACTCTATTTATTTAATAAAAATCGTTTCGAAATTTTTAATTGGGTATGTTTTAAGGTTCAGAAGTAGTCATATAACTTCTACACCAAGAGCTTACCGAACTAAAAAAGGCAGGTTGTCCCTGCCTTTTGTGGAAACTTGTTTATTGTTTTACTTAAACCAGAGCGTTGTAACGATCTAGTCCAGCATCTAGATCCGCAATCAGGTCATCGACGTCTTCTAAGCCGATATGAACGCGTATCAAGGTTCCTTCGAAGTTAGGGTTCGCTACCGTTCTCAAGCTATTAAAGCTGCTCGGTTCGTTCGCTAGAATCAAACTTTCAAATCCACCCCATGAGTAACCCATACTAAAGTGCGTCATACCATCAAGCAGAGCAGTCGTTGCTTTTGTGTTTGAGTTCTTAAGAACGAAAGAGAACAAACCATTACCGCCAGTGAAGTCTCGTTTGAAGAATTCATGACCGGGACAAGACTCAAGGGCAGGGTGACGAACATGGTCAACCTCAGGGCGTGTTTCTAACCACTTTGCTACTTTTAGGCTGCTTTCAGCATGTTGGCGAAGTCGAACGTCAAGAGTGCGAATACCGCGAAGACCAAGATAAGCGTCATCTGGAGATACGCACTGTCCCATCAAGTAACTCTGCTCTCTCAGTTGATCCCAACATTTTTCGTTGGCTACCGCCGTTCCTAGCATCACATCAGAGTGACCAACAATGTATTTAGTCGCCGCTTGAATTGAGATGTCGACGCCAAAATCGAACGGTGAGAAGTTAACACCAGCCGCCCACGTGTTATCGAGCATTACAATGATGTCATGTTCATGGGCAATACGTGCGAGTGTTGGAATGTCTTGAACTTCCATGGTGACTGAACCCGGAGACTCAGTAAATAGAACCTTAGTATTTGGCTTAATAAGGTCTTGGATACCTTGACCGATCGTTGGCTCGTAGTAAGTGGTCTCTACACCCATCTTTTTCATTATGGTGTCACAGAAATCACGAGTGGGTTCGTAACAGGTATCGACCATCAGAATATGGTCACCTGTTTCAACAAAAGAGAGGATGGCATTAGAGATGGCTGCCGTACCACAAGGGTAGAGTGCGCAGCCTGCACCACCTTCAACTTCAACCATTGCATCTTGAAATGCGAAATGAGTCGTGGTGCCACGGCGTCCGTAGAAAAGTGTCTTGTTAGCGCGGTTAATGGTCGCTTTGCGTTTCTCTTCTACTGTGTTGAACACGACAGTTGAAGCGCGTTGTACTGGTGGGTTAACGACACCATTAGTCCACTTCTTATCACGACCTGCAGTGATCAGTTTAGTGGTTTTGTTCTCGGACATGCTGTGAATTCCTTATCAATCGGTTATGTCCTATTTAAAACATGCCAATAGCCTTCAAAGCAAGAGGAGAGCGGGAGTTTTTGCGCTTTTCTTTCGCTTTTTAACCTTCCACATCGTTTATCGTGAAAGGTTTAAAATCCGATAGTCGGCGAGTGATGAGCCACGGTGGACGCATTGATGGAATTAAAGCAGCGGGTTGAATAAGTAAAACAACCTTTCGAAGAAGCGGTTGCGTAGGTTTCTCTGCTCCCACTGCTCCAATTCAACGGGGTGTGATAATTCGATGTAAGATTGCTGAAGCTCAGATAATTGCTGAGTGAAGTGCACATCATCAACGGCTAGCGTTACTTCGAAGTTAAGCCATAGGCTGCGCATGTCGATATTGACCGTTCCGATTAAGCAAAACTCTTCATCAATCACTACCGATTTGGTGTGAAGAAGCCCGCCGTAAAACTCATATATCTTCACTCCGGCTTCAAGCAGTTCGGTATAGAAGGCGCGAGAAGCCCATTTAACCATTAATGAATCGTTGTTATGTGGAATGATTAATTCTACGCTGACACCACGTTGTGCCGTCATTTTGAGTGTTTCTAATAAGTCGGCACTCGGTACAAAGTAGGGTGTTGTAATACGAACTGAATGGTTTGCTTGATTAATCGCAATAGTAAGAACTTGCAGAATCAAATACTCCGGCATGCCCGGCCCAGATGGCACTACTTGAACTGGATGATGCGTCATTATTTCTTCAACCGGACACTCTGGTAAATCAGGAAGAATGCGTTCACCTGTTTCCACTTCCCAATCCCAACCATGAATTGCTGACAACACGTTAACGGTTGGCCCAGTGACGCGAACCATGACATCAATCCATTGGCCGACACCTGAGCTCTGTTTGAAATGGGCTGGATCTACCATATTCATTGACCCGGTATAGGCGATGGACTCATCAATCACGATGATCTTCCGGTGCTGCCTTAGATCTAAACGGCGTAAGAAAATACGCCAAGGACTAACCTCTAATGCTTGGACAACGTGAATGCCAGCGTCTTTCATCATTGAACGCCAGTGACTTTTGAAAAAACGCGGGCTACCTGCAGAATCGAGTAAAACTTTAACATCGACACCACGTTTTGCAGCTCGAATAAGTGCGGAAGCAACGGAATCAGTTAAGCCGCCGGGGTGCCAAATATAGAAAACCATTTTGATACTAGTCTGGGCGTTTTCTATATCTTCGATAATTGCGTGTAGGATTTCATTAGGAGAAGCTTGCAGTGAAAGTGTGTTTCCGCTGAGAGCTGGAATGCCCATCCGATTGTTACAAAGCTCATCAATTTTGTGGATAGGAGAGCCGACTTTACCTGGAAGGTGGACTTGGCAATCATTTAATTGGCGGAACCAATCACCAAAAGGCGTAAACATGCGATGTGCCCGCTCAGCCCTCTTTCTACCGAGATTTAGCTCTCCGAAAAGGAAGTAACAAGCGACGCCAACAATAGGGATAATGTAGATAACCATCAACCATGCGAGAGAAACGCTGACAGAGCGTCGTTTTAGTACGACACGAAAAGTCACACCGGCGACAAGGACCCAGTATAAAGCGACAGAAGCTAAAGTTAAAAAATGGTAGAGCTTTTCCACATTGAATACTCGAAAAAAGAGACACTTAGATAGTAATGCTATTTTACGGATATAGGAATTTAAGGAATCAACTATTTACAAAATAGAGCAAAAGCTGTAAACAGGTTAAAGTTGTTAAGTTTTAGTTAACTTAAGACGAATGCAATTGTTTTGTATGAAAAATCGGCATTTAACCATAAAGATTTACATTGATAACGAAATATATACGGTCCGGGCTTCCAATTGTATTCTTAAACTGGTTTACTTGCTAGATAACGAGCGTCAATCAAATCTTTTAATGGTGTAAATTATTCTATACACCTTATCTTTTAATGACGCCACACAAAGCAAAATACAACATCACATAACACAAAAGTTTGGAGTAAACGTGGCTACTAGTAATACAACCACTACACCCCGCGATACCTGGGGTTCGAAATTAGGATTCGTAATGGCTGCAGCAGGTTCTGCTGTTGGCTTAGGTAACATCTGGAAATTCCCATACACAGCAGGTGAAAGTGGCGGCGGTGCATTCGTTGCAATTTATCTGTTTTTTGTAATCTTCATCGGTTTCAGTGTGATGCTGACTGAATTTGCGATAGGCCGTCATACGCAAAAATCAGCAGTAGGTGCATTTAAATCAACTGACCGTCGCTGGACGTTCGCTGGTGTTATTGGCGTAGTCAGTGGTTTACTTATCATGGGTTTCTACCCTGTAGTAGGTGGCTGGTCTATCGCATACATCGGTAAAATTGCTGGTGGTCTACTAGACGCACCTGAAGCAATTGGCGACAGCTTTGGTGGCTTTATCTCAAACCCAGTTCAGCCACTAATGTGGATGGGCCTATACTTACTACTTAACGTTGTCATCGTTATGAAGGGTATTTCTGGCGGTATTGAGAAAGCGGGTAAGATTCTGATGCCACTTCTTTTCATCATCCTAATCGTGGTATCAATCAAAGGCCTAATGCTTCCGGGCGCGATGGCTGGTCTTGAATTCCTATTCAGCCCTGACTTCTCTAAAGTAGACAGCGGTGTAATCCTAGCTGCACTAGGTCAAGCATTCTTCTCACTATCTCTTGGTATGGGTTGTATGTTGACTTACGGTTCTTACCTTAAGAAGAAAGAGAACCTAGTTCAAACTACAGCTATGGTTACGGCGATGGATACAGGCGTTGCTATCCTAGCTGGTGTAGCTATGTTCCCTGCAATGTTCGCATTCGGCATGGAGCCTGCAGCGGGTCCTGGTCTAGTATTCGTTGTTGTTCCTCAGCTATTCGCTGAAATGGGCGGCGTAGTTGGTCTTCTATTTGCTCTAATGTTCTTCGTTGGTCTAAGTGTTGCGGCACTAACTTCTTCAGTATCTCTACTTGAAGTTGTGGTTTCGTACCTAATCGATGAAAAAGGCATGAAGCGTGTGACTGCAGTACTGTCTGCAAGTGTCGTAATGGCGATTCTATGTATCTTCGCTTCTCTATCACTTGGCGGTTTCGGTCCAACACTGTTTGGTACTGGTGCATTTGATATCTTCGACTTACTAACGGATAAAATCTTCCTAGCAGTTGGCGGTATGTTGGTATGTATCTTCGCTGGTTGGAGACTAAACCGTGCTGACCTAGAGAAAGAAATCACTAACGACGGTGAAGTATCTTTCCCACTATTCGGTCTATGGTACACACTTGTTAAGTACATCATCCCAGTAGCTATCGCTATCGTAGCGTTCATGGGTATCTCTTCTGGCTTCGACAGCGGTAAAGGTGCAATCATGCTACTAGGTATTGGTATCATTGCCGGCTCTGCGCTTATTTCTAAGAAGCTATAATTCTTAGAAACTCTAATCGCAAACTAAAATTAATTGATAAGCGGGAGCCATTGGCTCCCGTTTTTTATGCGACGTACTTATTGTTTTTCGAGAAATAAAAACATCGTCCCCTAAAGTTATCCGTGTGGTGGCCGATATATCTTTCGGTTAGGCTATATCGGCCTGTATTTATTTTAGGTAGGTGTTCTGTGAAATTGTCAGTGAGAAAAAAACTATATTTGGGTTTTGGATCTATATTGGCGGTGCTTGTCACGTTAGTAGGGATTGTATCGATAGAAGTGATTGGGGCTCACGAGAGCTCTGATGAAATTAGACTGGATGATGTTCCAGGAACTGTTACCTACCTTATATTGATCGATGAAGCTGGTGATGTTTACCGTGATGCTTTGGGCGCGGTTGTTCAGGGCGGTAATGCGCTCAATGATTATCGAGCTAATAAGACTCAATTTTCTCAAGCAATTGAAGAAGCAAAGCGTTTAGAGAGTAAAGGCTCAGAGGACCATCGTCGTGTTCAGCGAATTGAAGAGCTAATGGGGCGCTTTACTCAAGAGTTTGAATCGAAGCTCGTACCTATGCTTAATGATGAAACTGCATTGTTATCAAATATCCAGCAGCTTCGCTCTTTGTATGAGAGTAATCTTATCCCGATTGAAAACTTGCTTGATCAAGCATCTGAAAGTGAGATTGCTGATACGGAGCGAGCTCTGCTAACACTAACGGATTCGTTTATTACAATCGAACGCACGATTATGGTGTTGACTGCGGTTGCGATTGTGTTTGGCTGTGTAATTGCGTTTGTATTGTCTAGCTCTATTACTAATCGCTTAACTCGTGTAGAGCAAGTTGCACGACGCGTAGCAAATGGTGATCTAACGGCAGGTGACATTGTTGATGATTCTGGTGATGAGTTGGCTGACCTTGCTCAATCGATCAACCAGATGCAAAAGTCATTGGTCGATCTCCTCGGTTCTATCTCATCAGTGACTACCCAAGTTCAATCCGTTACTGGTGAGCTATCATCAATCAGCCACGACATCGTATCTGGCGCCTCTGCTCAAGCAGATAAAGCGACATTGATTGCGACTGCGGCAGAAGAACTAAGCTTAACCATTTCTGAAGTAGCGCAACAAGGTACTTCTACTTATGAAGAAGCGCGCCGCTCAGAAACGTCTGCAGAAGACGGTCGTAAAGTGATCGTGGAGATGGTTGCGAGCATCCAACAAGTGTCTACTCAAATGAGCGACATGTCGTTACAAATGAACACGCTGGGTTCACATGGTGAGCAGATTGGCAGTGTTATCAAGGTAATCGAAGATATCGCAGAACAAACCAACCTCTTGGCTCTGAACGCGGCTATTGAAGCTGCGCGTGCTGGTGAGTTCGGTCGTGGTTTTGCCGTGGTAGCTGATGAAGTACGAGCGCTAGCGGAGAGAACGACTAAAGCAACACAAGAAGTGTCTGGTATCATCCAATCTATTCAATCTGGTACTCAAGAAGCGGTTACTTACACTCAAGACAACTGTCGTTTAGTTGAAATTGGTGTAGAGCAAAGTACAGGGGCGGTATCGGCTCTAGAAGCAATTGTTAGCGGTGCGGGCAACGTACAAAGCATGGTTAACTCAATTGCGACTGCGGCAGAAGAACAGACAGCGGTGACAAAAGAAATCGCAGCGGATATTACGGCAATCAGTGATATCTCTGAACAGTCATTACAGTTAGCGACTCGCAGCTCTGAGAACACATCAGGTTTGAATGCTAAAGTTGCCGAACTTGAAGGCTTAGTAGGTAAGTTCAAACTTGCTTAGAGCTTAGAGCTTAGAGCTTAGAGCTTAGAGCTTAGAGCTTAGAGCAGGATCATAAGTCTAGAACATAAGCTTAGAGCGAATTGATTAAAGACTTCCCAGTGAAAGTTGCCTATTGAAACATAAGCCCAACGATTCAATGTTTATTGAACTCGTTGGGCTTTTTCGTAGCTGGAATCTGGATTCAGACACGGTATACTCCACGTTCTACAATGGAGCTAGCCTTTACATGTTCGACATTCTTCTGAATCACTCTGATTTTTTACTTATAAACAAACATCCAGGCGTCAGCGTCCATAAAGACGATGGTGACACGATGTTATTGCAAGAAGTTGCTAAGGCAATCAATGAGCCGAAGCTATATTTAGTCCATCGTCTCGATAAAATGACGTCAGGAATTCTACTGCTGGCAAAAAATGCCCCGGCAGCGAGTGAGCTTTCACAGTTGTTTGCAAAGCGTGAAGTAGAGAAGTACTACCTTGCGATAGGCTCCAAGAAGCCGAAGAAAAAGCAGGGGCTGATCTCAGGAGATATGGAGCGTTCACGACGCTCAAGCTGGAAGCTGCTGACAACCAAAGAAAACCCAGCGATTACCCAATTTTTATCTGCAACGGCTGAACCCGGTGAGCGTCTACTTTTATGTAAACCCTATACGGGGCGAACTCATCAGATCCGTGTCGCGATGAAGTCCATTGGCTCGGCTATTGTTGGTGATCCTATTTACAATCCATCGAAGGAGGCTGACAGAGGCTATCTGCATGCCTTCGCGATTCGATTTACCTATCAATCACAAGCCTACGAATGTGTCTGCGATCCAAGAAACCTCGACTCTTTGGGTGAGAAATGGCATCAAGAGATCGTGTCTAATGGTTTAGACAGTTGGCTTGAACCTTGGTCATTAACGTGGCCAAAGCTAAACACTAAGTGAGTGAAATAATGGAAGCATCAGCTTTACCTCTGTTTTTTAGTCATATTGAACAGCAATTGAATGAAGTGCCGAATGAACTACGTCGTATTTTTCACGGGCGTGGCAAGTTTTGGCCCGGCCTAGATCAACTCACTTGTGATTGGGTTGATGGACAGTTATTGGTTAACGTGTTTAAAGAAGTGGACCAAGCGTTCTTATCATCTCTAAAGACTGGATTGGTCGACCTCACTAACAAAGATATCTGGCAAGTAAAACAGGGCACAAGCATTGTGCTGCAACACCGTTATGCTGATGGCGCGCCCTCTGAAGTGTTGTGGGGTCAATTGAACGACTCACCAGTCGTGGTTGAACATGGGCTTAAGTACCAACTAGACATTGGCCGCAATCAGAACTTCGGTCTGTTCCTAGACATGCGTAATGGCCGTCAGTGGGTACAAGATAATGCTAAGGATAAGAACGTTCTTAACCTGTTCGCATACACTTGTGGTTTCTCTGTGGCGGCGATTGCGGGTGGCGCTCGACAATGCATGAACGTAGACATGTCACGCGGATCGCTAAACAAAGGCCGTGATAACCACCGCTTGAATGAGCATGACATGCGCTCGGTGAACTTCCTTGGCTACGACATCTTTAAGTCGTGGGGAAAAATCAAGAAGGGTGGCCCATATGAGCTGGTTATTATCGATCCGCCTTCGTTCCAAAAAGGCAGCTTTGCACTTACTAAAGACTACAAAAAGATCTTACGTCGTTTGCCTGAGCTTCTAACCGAAGGTGGTGAAGTGATTGCTTGTGTTAACTCACCAGCAGTGTCACCAAACTTCTTGATTGAGACGATGGTAGAAGAAGCGCCAAGTGTTGAGTTTATCGAGCGTCTAGATAACCCACCTGAGTTTGTCGATGTTGACCCCGATTCAAGTTTGAAAGTCCTGAGATTTAAAATTAACGTTTCTTAAGACGCTTAATTTAGAGTTAACAAATATCAACGTTTGAAAGTAAAAAAGCCACTCAATGAGTGGCTTTTTGGTCTTTAGGTTACGAAGAAGTTTAAGCTTGTTGTTTCTCTAGCTCAGCTTCTTTCACTTCGTCTTTGATTAGAGAATCAACGATTACCGCACATGCTGCATCACCTGTGATGTTAAGAGCAGTACGAATCATGTCGAAGATACGGTCTAGAGCGAATAATAGAGGTAGACCTTCGATAGGGATACCAGCTGCTAGAAGAACCGCAACCACTAGGAAAGAAGGACCTGGAACACCTGCTTGACCAACTGCGCCTAGCGTAGAGGTTACGATGATAGCAACGTAAGCACCCATAGACAGGTCGATGTTGAACAGCTGTGCGAAGAAGATAGCAACTAGGCCATAGTAAATTGCGTTACCAGACATGTTGATCGTCGCACCAAGTGGCAGAACGAATGAAGCCGTAGAGTTGCGAACGCCAAGTTCTTTCTCTACCGTTTCCATTGTTACTGGTAGTGTCGCCATTGAAGAGGCTGTTGATAGTGCAACCGCTTGAGGCTTCTTCATTGCCACTAGGAACTTCTTAGCTGAAGTCTTAGTGAAGATTTGAATCATCAGTGGGTAAGCAACAAAGCCGAAGATAAGAATCGCAGCGATGTAAACAATGAACAGCTTGAACACGACCATAAGCGCGCCAAAGCCAAACGTACCTACTGCTTCTGCCATTAGGCCGAATACGCCAAGTGGTGCAATGATCATAACTTTGTTGATCATCCATACCATAGCGTCAACGATAGCATTTACACCGTTGATGATAGGGTCACGTTTCTCTTTTGCTTGTTTAGAAATCGCAATACCAAAGAATAAGCAGAAAACGAGAATTTGCAGAATGTTTGCTTCATTCAGTGATTGGAAAACGTTGGTAGGGATCATGCCAGTGATGGTTGCCCAGAACGTTGGAAGTTCGCCTTTCGCAGCGTATTCTGAAGAGAACATGCCTTCAACGCCAGAAACATCGATACCACGACCGGGTTCGAACACTTCACCCATTACAAGCGCTAGTGCTACAGCAAGTGCAGACGTTAGTGCAAAGTAACCCAGTGTTGTTACACCGACTTTACCAGCCGATGAGCTATTACCTAGACCTGCAGCACCTGAAATTAGGGCAACCGCGACTAGAGGAATAACCAGCATCTTGATCAAATTGATGAAGATAGCACCCAGTGGAGCGAACATAGTTGCGCTGTCACCCATCATCGCACCGACTACAGTACCGATGATCATTGCAATAACGACTTGAACGCCGATGTTGCTTAGTAAACTCTTTTCTTTTAACACTTCCATAACCTCTGTGCTACTAAATATAAAAATCCCAGAACTACTCACCAATGTACGATGTACCATTGGATTAATATTTCGCGACGAGTTTTACACGTATCCTTTACATTTATCAATATGAGCAGAGGTGAAAGTCTCAGAAAAACAGGTGGTCTAATGTCATTTGTTGATTTTGCACAACAATGCAATCGTTTGCCTTGGTTTTTTATAGCGATGTTATTTGTTGAATTTATAAAAGCTTTTTCGCTGGAGGTTTTGTGAATGATTTACAAGCGTTGGTGTTGAAAACGTTCCATTAACATTTTTAATTCATTCGCGAGTATTTTTTGAACGTTTATATTGGGGCAAATACACAGGTACTTGTTGTGTGAAATTTAGCCTGAACTATGCTTAAGGTATCTATTTATTACCAAGATGTTACCTCTGCGCTTTAAATAAAACGTCTATCTAGCATCTCAGTTGTAAGGAGAGGGGCTATGACTTTTATATTAAAGTACTTGTTTGCGTTTCTTCTGTTGTTCAGCTCTGCGTTCGCTCAGGCCGATGATGTCTGGGTGATTGAGGTGAGCGGGGGGATAGGTCCGGCGACCAGTGATTACCTCACGAGAGAAATAGAACAAGCTCACGATGAGCAAGCAAAGCTCATTATTTTGAAAATGAACACGCCTGGCGGGTTAGATTCGTCGATGCGTGACATTATTCGATCCATCACCACGTCACCGATTCCAGTCGCTACTTGGGTTGGGCCTGCGGGTTCACGAGCAGCGAGCGCCGGTACCTATATTTTACTTGCCAGCCACGTTGCTTCCATGGCGCCCGGAACTAATCTAGGTGCTGCAACCCCAGTGTCTCTTGGCGGTGGCAAAGCGCCGACTAATCCGTTATCTCCTCAAGACGATACCAATAAAGACGAGAACACTTCTGCGAGTGAGCAAGACGCAACCAAACAAGAGAACTCACACCAAGTAAAAGCCACCACTGCGATGGAAAAGAAAGTCATCAATGATGCAGCGGCTTACATCGTCAGTTTGGCTAAGCTGCACAAACGTAACGAAGAATGGGCAGAAAAAGCGGTGCGAGAGGCCGCAAGTTTGGATTCTGAGAATGCACTGACTCTTAACGTGATTGATTTTATTGCCAGCGACCTTCAACAATTGGTTGAACTGAGCAACGGCCGCATCATCACCATCAACGGTGTCAGTCAGGAAGTCCAACTTAGTGATGTTGCTTTTGTCGAGCGAGAACAAGACTGGCGCTTTAGTTTGCTTTCGGTGATCACGAACCCGAACGTTGCATATATTTTGATGCTGATTGGTATCTACGGTTTGTTACTCGAATTCTATAACCCTGGAGTCGGGCTACCGGGTGTTTTGGGCGGTATCTGTCTGTTATTGGCGATGTACTCCTTACAAATGCTGCCGGTGAGTTACGCGGGCCTTGCTTTAATCCTATTGGGAATTGCCTTAATGGTCGCAGAGGCCTTTAGCCCGAGCTTTGGTATCTTCGGTTTGGGTGGCGTTGCCGCATTTACATTGGGCTCGATCATGCTGATGGATACCGAAGTGCCGGGTTATCAAATCGCATTGCCGTTAATTATCGGTATTAGTTTGTTCTCTGTTGCCTTTATCGTCGTAACACTATCAATGCTAGTCCGAGTGAGAAACAAACCAGTGACTACGGGGATGGAAGCGGTAGTAGGCGACACTGGCAAAGTTGTAAGCGGTTTCCCCGGTGCGGGGCGTGTGCTAGTCGAAGGTGAGATCTGGCAGGCCAAATGTGCGAGTGAATTGCAAGTGGGGCAGATCATCAGAGTGACCAAGCTGACGGGGCTATCTTTGGATGTTGAAGCGCTGCCCGATGATACATCATCGAAATCTAGCTAGCGCGACATGCTAGAACAAACTTGATTGAATTATTTATTGCTTAACCATCGTTACCATTAGGGGCGGTTATGTTTATACACACTATAGGTATTGTCATTGTGCTCGTTATCTTGTTGATAGCCAGCATGTTCAGAGTGCTGCGCGAGTACGAGCGTGCAGTGGTGTTCTTCCTCGGGCGCTTTTACGGTGTGAAAGGGCCGGGCTTGATTATCATCATTCCTTTTATCCAACAAATTGTGCGAGTGGATCTACGAACTATCGTTTTGGATGTACCAACACAAGATTTGATCACACGCGATAACGTGTCGGTTAAGGTCAATGCCGTGGTGTATTTCCGAGTGCTGGATCCGAAGATGGCGATCAACAACGTTGAGAATTACCTTGAAGCGACCAGCCAACTTTCACAAACAACGCTGCGTTCGGTGCTTGGGCAACATGAGTTGGACGAGCTGTTGTCTGAGCGAGAAGAGCTCAATAGAGACTTACAAGCGATACTGGATCAACACACCGATAACTGGGGGATCAAGATTGCCAATGTCGAGATCAAGCATGTTGATCTGGATGACAGTATGGTGCGAGCCCTTGCTAAACAAGCGGAAGCCGAGCGTTCTCGTCGAGCTAAGGTAATACATGCAACAGGTGAGCTTGAAGCATCTTCAAAGTTACGTGAAGCAGCCGAAGTGCTGAATCAAGCGCCTAACGCCATTCAATTGCGATATATGCAAACGTTAACCGAGGTGGCCAACGAAAGAACCTCCACCATCATCTTCCCAATGCCCATCGACTTAGTGGAGAAGATAACGGACCCGATCAAAGCAACACTCAATGAGGCTGCAATCAAGAAAGCGATGAAAGCTGAAGAGTAGTTAGCGTGAATGACGAGTAATAAAAAAGGCTCCACAGTTGTGGAGCCTTTTTAGTATTTGAATCGCTGGTTCTATTTAATGACCAATGATATTACTAGCCGTTACTTCTGCGTAGCCGCTTTCATTGGCGTAACAAACTCCGCAAGTGCTTTAAGCATTGCTTCTGGTTGTTCAACGTTGTTTTCAATGATTTTCACAACCGCTGAGCCAGAGATAGCACCTGCAGCGCCTGCTACAATCGCTTCTTTCACTTGTTCAGGAGCAGAGATACCGAAACCAAGAAGAGCTGGTGGCGCATCGAACTTGTTCAAACGATCAAGTAGGGCCGTCACAGGCATGTTTGCTTTGGTTTCTGCACCCGTTACGCCTGAGCGAGAAAGTAGGTATGTGTAACCGCCACCTAGCTCAGAAACTGATTGAAGTGTTTCATCGCTTGCTGTTGGCGGAGCAATAAAGATTGGGTGAACTCCAAACTTCTTCGCAGCAGCAACAAATTCGCCGCTTTCATTGGTTGGTACATCAGCAATCAATACTGAATCGATACCTGCTTTTGCGCAGCGTTCGTAGAAGTTCTCGATACCACGTGCGTAAACCAAGTTCGCGTACATCAGTAGGCCGATTGGCAGCTCTGGGTATTTAGCGCGAATTTGACCAATAAGATCAAAACACACATCTGGCGTTACTTTAGAATCTAAAGCACGAATGTTTGCACCTTGGATTGTTGGGCCATCTGCAAGCGGATCTGAGAATGGTATACCAAGCTCAAGTGCGTCTGCACCCGCTTCAACCAAAGTTTCCATGATCTTAAGCGATTGCTCAGGGTTAGGATCGCCAACCGTTACGAATGGTACGAATGCGCCCTGATTCTTTTCAGCTAAGCGAGTGAAGAGTGATTGATAGCGATCCATTATAATGCTCCTTTCTCTTTAAGAATGTCGTGTACAGAGAAAATGTCTTTGTCACCACGGCCAGATAAGTTAACGACTAATAGCTGTTCTTTCTCTGGATCGTCGTGAGCCATTTTGATTGCATGAGCCAAAGCATGAGACGACTCTAGCGCTGCGATAATACCTTCGTTACGTGCGATAGCTTGGAAAGCTTCTAGTGCTTCGTCATCGGTCACGTTGTCGTATTCAGCACGGCCAATCGCATTTAGGTGCGCGTGTTGAGGACCCACTGATGGGAAATCTAGACCCGCAGAAACAGAGTAAGACTCTTCTACTTGGCCGTTCTCATCTTGCATCAATGGTGCTTTCATACCAAAGAAGATACCGGTTTTACCGTGTTTAAGTGGCGCGCCGTGTTGGTCGGTATCAATACCTTTACCCGCTGGCTCTACACCTATTAGGCGCACAGTTTCTTCTTCAATGAAATCCGCGAACATACCGATAGCGTTTGAACCACCGCCGACACAAGCGATAACTGCATCAGGAAGACGACCTTCACGAGCTAGAATTTGGTTCTTCGTTTCTTCACCAATCATGCGTTGGAAGTCACGAACAATCGTTGGGAATGGGTGAGGGCCCGCTGCAGTACCCAATAGGTAGTGCGCGTCTTCGTAAGTTGCAGACCAGTCGCGTAGAGCTTCGTTACACGCATCTTTTAGCGTTGAAGAGCCAGAATGAACAGGGATAACCTCTGCGCCCATTAGCTTCATACGGAACACGTTCGGGCTTTGACGTTCAACGTCTTTTGCACCCATGTAAACACGACACTTAAGACCTAATAGAGCACAAGCTAGAGCTGTTGCCACACCGTGTTGGCCTGCGCCAGTTTCAGCGATGATTTCCTGCTTGCCCATACGTTTTGCTAGCAATGCTTGACCAAGTACTTGGTTTGTCTTGTGAGCACCGCCGTGAAGTAGATCTTCACGCTTTAGGTACAGTTTTGTTTTTGTACCTTTTGTTAGGTTGCGTGCTAGTGTTAGCGCCGTTGGACGACCAGCGTACTCTTGAAGAAGCGTCATGAATTCGCTGCGGAACTCAGGATCGGCTTGTGCATCGATAAATGCTTGTTCAAGTTGGTCTAGTGCTGGCACTAGGATCTGCGGTACGTATTGACCACCGTATTCACCAAAGTAGGCATCGAGTTTAGCCATTGTGTTATTCCTTCAATTCTACTGATGTGTATTCACACCAAGTCATTTAATCTTGCTTGAGCTTCGCAAAAGGCAAAGCCCACAAATATGTTTTTAGTTTCTGCTTTCTGCTTTCTGATTTCTAGCGCCGAGTTTGGACTAGTAATTACGAATCGCTGCAAAAGCGCGTTGCAGTTTGTCTGCGTCTTTTTTACCCGGAGCTGATTCAACGCCAGAGTTTAGGTCTAATCCTAAACAACCCAACTTAGCGGCTTGGTTAGCATTTTCTGGATTTAGGCCTCCCGCTAACATGATTGCGCTTTGGTTGTTGATTAGGCTCCAGTCGAACGCTTGACCTGTACCACCCGTTTGAGAACCCACTTTAGTATCTAGCAGGTGACGAGTCACGTTGCTTTCTAGTAATTCTGGCAGCGAGCTCTCAACGCCGTTTCCAGCACCAGAAGCCACACCGTAGGCTTTCCAAATCTCAACGTTTTCAGGTAGTGATTGTTTTAACTCATCGACAAATGCTTGAGACTCATCACCGTGCAGTTGCACCGCAAACAAACCTAGCTCAGCAACCGTTTTTGCAACGTCAGTAACGCTATGGTTTTGGAACACACCCACGTAGTTCAAAGGTGCGCCGCTCATAGTCAAACGAGCCGCTTCGATATCCACATGACGCTTAGACGCTTCAACGAAAATCAGACCACCGAATACCGCACCAGCTTGATACGCTTTCGCTGCATCATCAGAGTGAGTTAAACCGCACACCTTGTTTTCACCCAGCGTTACTTTACGCACCGCAAGCTCAAGGTTCTTTTCAGCCATCAGAGAGCTGCCGATTAAGAAACCATCTGCAAACGTTGAAAGGTCTCGAACTTGTTGATGTGTGTAGATGCCAGACTCTGAAATTACGACTGCGTTTGGAGCCAGTTCGCGAATCAGCGGAGCCAACTCTTTGGTACGGTTCAAATCAGTCGAAAGGTCACGCAGGTTACGGTTATTAATGCCGATCACTTTTGCTTTTAAAGCGACTGCGCGGTGAAGCTCTTCTTCGTTGCTGACTTCGGTAAGTACACCCATGTTGAGTGAGTGAGCGACTTCCGCCAGTGCTTGGTACTCTTCGTCATCTAATACCGATAGCATCAACAAGATAGCATCAGCAGAGTAGTGACGAGCTAGGTAAACTTGGTAAGTATCAACCATGAAGTCTTTACACAGAATCGGTTGCTTAGCAATGCTGCGAACCTTTGGTAAAAACTCAAAGTCACCTTGGAAGTATTTCTCGTCGGTCAGAACTGAAATTGCATTTGCGTGGTTGTTGTACACCGATGCAATGTAGTCCAAATCAAACTCGTCACGGATCAACCCTTTTGACGGAGATGCCTTCTTACATTCAGTGATGAAAACCGTTTGCTCGCCGCTCAGTGCATCATAAAAGCTGCGATCTGTTGCGGTTAACGCTGTTTTAAACTCTTCCAATGGTTGAGTTTGCTTACGCGCTTCAACCCATTGGTATTTATCACGAACGATTTTTGCTAATACTTCCGCCATTTCAGCTTCTTTGACTGAAACGTGGGTCGATAGTTTATCGGTAGTCTGTGTCATGTTCTTTGTCTCAATTCGTCGTTCGTTAGGCGTGAGCTGCAAGCTTTTGTACAAGCTCGTAGGCTTTGCCAGAATTCATCGCGTCAATGGCCTGTTGTGCGTTGGCTTTTAGGTCTTCGTGACCAAATAGACGCATCAGCAGAGCAACGTTCACGGCTACTGCGCCAACTTGGGCTTCAGTGCCTTTACCCGTCAGGATATCTGTTGTGATGGCTTTGTTTTCTTCTGGCTCGCCGCCCTTGATAGCTTCAAGCGGGTGAGTGTTCAAACCAAAGTCTGCCGGTGTCACTGTGTATTCGTGAATTGCGCCATCTTTGATTTCCGCAACCATGGTTTCACCGTGAATCGCTACTTCATCAAGGCCGCTACCGTGAACAACCGCCGCACGCTTCATGCCCATTTGCAGCATGGTTTCTGCGATAGGGCGTACAAGCTCTTTGCTGTAAACACCCATTAGCTCGATGTTAGGGCGAGCAGGGTTAATCAGTGGGCCAAGGATGTTGAAGATAGTACGTGTTTTCATTGTTTGACGAACTGGCATCGCGTGACGTACACCGCCGTGATATTGCGGGGCAAATAGGAATGCTACGCCAAGCTCATCGACAGCTGTACGTGTATCTTCTGCTGTCATCGCTAAGTTGATACCGAACGAGTCGAGTAGGTCCGAAGAACCTGACTTGCTCGATACACTGCGGTTACCGTGCTTTGCGACTTTTAAGCCACAAGCTGCTGCAACAAACGCAGACGTCGTTGAGATATTAATGGTGTTATGACCGTCGCCACCGGTACCTACGATGTCTGCGAAATCATAATCAGGGCGTGGAAACGGGTTTGCATTGGCAAGCAGTGCTTTCGCCGCACCAGCGATTTCTTCTGGTGTCTCGCCTTTGATTTTTAGTGCTGTCAGTGCAGAAGTCATCAGGATTGGGTCTAGTTCGCCCTTGATGATGACATCAAACAACTGTTGGCTTTCTTCTTGAGTAAGAGACTGTTGTTCGTAAAGTTTATTAATCTGTTCCATGATCGTTTCCTAGTTAGTCTTTTTATCAAGAGTAGAGCTTTTCTCTAGATGAAGAGGTTTCTCAAGAGCCCATTCGATCGCGTTCGCTAGAAGCGTTGCACCGTAGGTCGTCATAATCGATTCAGGGTGGAATTGGAATCCACAAACCTTGTCTTGTTCTTGAACTACAGACATTACCAAATCATCGACTTCAGCGGTCACTGTTAGGCTATCGGATACATGCGTTGCCACTAAAGAGTGGTAGCGAGCGATAGCCAGCGGCGAAGGTAAGCCTTGGTAAGTCGCATGGTTTTGGTGTTCCATCATCGACACCTTACCATGAATGATTTCGCCAGCGCCTGCAACGGTGCCGCCGTAGGCTTCAACAATCGCTTGGTGGCCTAAGCAAATACCAATCATTGGCACTTTGCCTTTTAGCAGCTGAATTAGCTCAGGCATGCAGCCCGCATCCGCTGGAGCGCCAGGGCCTGGTGAAAGCAGTGCAACAGGGTTGTCTAGTTCGTTGATCGCCGCTTCAACTACTTTTGCAGGAATGTTGTTACGGTAAATCTTTACGCTGTGACCTAATGAACGAAACTGGTCTACAAGGTTGTATGTGAATGAGTCGAAGTTATCGATGAATACAATATCAGCCATGATTACGACTCCTTCTTAGTTGTTAGGTTTTTAGTATGAGCTGCTTGAATCGCAGAGATGACCGCTTGAGCTTTGCCGCGCGTTTCATCTGCTTCTGCTTGTGGGTCAGAGTCGAACACCACGCCCGCGCCCGCTTGTACTTGTGCTACGCCATCTTCAACGTAAGCAGAACGAATTACGATACAAGTATCTAAAGTGCCTTCACCGGTTAGGTAACCGACTGCACCACCGTAGCTACCACGACGCGTTTTTTCTACGTCACGGATAAGCTGCATTGCGCGGATTTTGGGTGCACCCGTTAGCGTACCCATGTTCATACAAGCTTGGTAAGCGTGTAGGGCATCTAAGTCTTCACGGAGCTGACCAACAACACGAGAAACCAAGTGCATTACATGGCTGTAGCGATCAACTTTCAGCAAGTCTGCTACGTGGCGAGTGCCAGCTTCTGCGATACGTGCTACATCGTTACGTGCTAGGTCGACCAGCATCATGTGTTCAGCGTTTTCTTTCTTGTCGGTACGCAGTTCAAGTTCAATGCGGCTATCTAGGTCGAAATCAATTTGACCATTCGGGCGCTTACCACGACGACGAGTACCAGCAATTGGGTAAATTTCGATTTGGTTGGTTTCAGTTTCGTACTTCAGTGCACTTTCTGGAGAAGCACCAAACAGAGTAAACAGCTCGTCTTGCATGTAGAACATGTAAGGGCTTGGATTACTTTGCTTGAGTTCTTTGTAAGCCGCCAGTGGAGCAGGGCAAGGTAGCGTAAAGCGACGTGAAGGTACCACTTGGAATACATCGCCTTTAACGACGTATTCTTTTAAATCACGAACCGTTTGGCAGAAGTCTTCATCTGAAACGCTTGGTACAGCGTCAACATTGTCGAGCGGCGTAACTTCTGTGATGGCTTTCAATGACTGACATTGAGTCTGAATGTCGACTAGGCGGTCTGTTAATTGCGCTTTGATGCTTTCATCTTGAGCAAACAAGCTCGCGTGAAGCAGGCCTTCGTTTTCTTGGTGGTCGAAACGTAATAGTGTTTCAGCTACGTAGAAGACAAAGTCAGGACAATTGTTGGTTGCTTCAGCATCACCGAGTGGCTCAAAGTTTGCCACGATGTCGTAAGCGAATAGACCCGCCATGAATAGCGCGTGTTTGTTATCCACGTCTTGCTCAAAGCTGTGCTGAACCAAACGCAGTGCATCGAATGAAGACGCTTCTCTTAAACGTGAATCTTCGTCTAATTCGTTGCTTGGTTCGACAAAAGTCAGCGTCAATACGTTATCCGTAAGGTCAGATTTTATCTCTGTTTTAACGTTTTGAGCTAGGTGTTCGATTAGCGCTTGACCATTTTGAGTCAACGCTTGAAAGGTTACTTCATGTCCGCGACATACGATGCGAACAGCAGAGTCGATAAGGAGTAGGCTTGTCAGGTTCTGTTTAGATTCAATCTCAGCAGATTCCAACAACAGACTGTCTGTTTTGTTTTCACACAGAGTATGAAAAACACTGGTTGGATCTTGCGAGTAAGGAACGGAAGAATTGATGACCTCAATGGTTCCCAGCTTTTTGATTTCAATGGCCTTGTTCACAAGACCTCCTTTATGATTCTTTAAATTTCCTGCCGTACATAGTCGCATAAAGATACCTTTCACCCAATCTAGAATATGGTCAATTCGTTGATTTGTTAGTCAGTTGAATGTGAGATGTTCGACAAATTAAAAAGCCCGCTATGAAAGCGGGCTTGGTGATAACTTTTTTATAAACAAACTGTTTAATTAGAAGTACACGTTGGCCCACCAAGAACTTGTCCAAGTGCGCCACCAATTAAGCTCTGAACTTGCTTCTACTGAAGAAAGTTCTAAAACTTTATCTTTATGGTTTTGGTTAAATTCTTGTAACATAGTGAACCTATCAAATGTGATACTTCGTATTTGTGTACTAGTTAACTAGTTTTGCGCTTGCAGGTCAAGTGCGTTGACACAAATATAACGATAAAAATTGAAAACAATGAAAAAGAATATATGAGAATTGATCTACATAGTCATACAACAGCCTCAGATGGCCGACTTACTCCACCTGAACTGATTGACCGAGCGCTAGGCTTTAACATCGAAGCGTTAGCGATTACAGATCATGATACGACTGATGGGCTTGCAGAAGCACGCAGCTATATTGCTGATAACAATCTTCCTATTCAGTTGATTAACGGCATCGAGATCTCAACCGTTTGGCAAAACAAAGATATCCATATTGTTGGGTTAAACGTCGATCCTGAATCACCAGAATTGAAAGCGTTAATTGAACAACAGAAGCAACACCGTGTCGGACGTGCAGAGATGATTGCGCAACGTCTTGAAAAAGCGACTCGTGAAGGTGTGTTAGAAGAGGTTAAGTTGATTGCAGGTGATGCACCAATTACTCGAGCACACTTTGCGAAATGGTTAGTCGACAATGGCTACGCGAAAACCATGCAGCAGGTGTTTAAAAAGTTTCTTACGCGCAATAACCCAGGTTATGTGCCGCCAACATGGTGCTCAATGAGTGATGCTGTCACGGCTATTCATGCGGCTGGTGGTCAAGCGGTATTAGCTCACCCTGCGCGATATGGCCTTACCGCCAAGTGGGTTAAACGTCTATTAGCTGCATTTGTTGAAGCAAATGGTGACGCTATGGAAGTGGCTCAACCTCAGCAAGCGCAACAAGAAAGACGCACACTTGCGGATTATGCTATACAATACAAACTATTAGCCTCCCAAGGCAGCGACTTCCATTACCCATCCCCATGGATGGAACTTGGACGTAATCTCTGGCTACCTTCTGGGGTCGAAGAAGTATGGAAAGATTGGGAGTTTCAAACGGTTTCACCATCTGAATAGTCTTTAGGTGAACCAGCTCCTTCTGATGATAGAGTCGAGAGATTCGATAACGAGGATCAACAATGAGCCAGTTTTTTTATGTACACCCAGATAACCCACAAGCGCGCTTAATTACTCAAGCGGTTGCGATTATTCGCAATGGCGGCGTTGTGGTTTATCCAACAGATTCAGGTTATGCACTGGGTTGTCAGCTTGAAAATAAACAAGCACTCGAACGCATCTGTAAAATTCGTAGAATCGATGATAAGCACAATTTCACTTTGTTATGCCGTGATCTTTCTGAGTTGTCACTGTATGCACGAGTAGATAACGTGGCTTTCCGTCTGCTTAAGGCGCACACGCCAGGTGCTTACACGTTTATTTTCAAAGCAACAAAAGAAGTGCCAAAGCGTTTGATGAACGCTAAGCGTAAAACGATCGGTATTCGTGTACCGGACAACAAAATTGCCCTAGACCTTCTAGAAGCAATGGGCGAGCCATTGATGTCGACGTCTCTGATTCTTCCGGGTAACGAGACCACTGAATCGGATCCTGAAGAAATTCGTGACAGCCTAGAGCATGCGGT
Source organism: Vibrio sp. 1F253 (assembly GCF_041439295.1). Lineage (NCBI taxonomy): Bacteria > Pseudomonadati > Pseudomonadota > Gammaproteobacteria > Vibrionales > Vibrionaceae > Vibrio > Vibrio sp. 1F253. The sequence continues at coordinate 143,758 of NZ_JBGONU010000002.1, forward strand.
TGATGTCATTTTGAATGGCGGCTACTTAGGTGAGCAACCGACTACGGTTATTGACTTCAGTGACGATGACGCTGTTGTTTTACGTCGTGGTGCCGGTGATCCAGCGCCGTTTGAATAATAGCGTTACTGATTAACAGTCTGTAACGAAACAGCAAACCTGCCAGAGTAAATAACAAGTGCTTTTTGGCAGGTTATTTGCGATAATACGCGACCGCGATTTGGTCGCGAAAAATTCATTCGACGTCTGTGAAGACGACAATTAGGTAGAAAAGAGTAAATGAGCGAAAAATTACAGAAGGTTTTAGCGCGAGCTGGTCACGGTTCTCGTCGTGAACTAGAAGGTTTAATCAAATCTGGTCGTGTAAGTGTTAACGGTCAAGTTGCGAAATTGGGTGAGCGTCTTGAAGACGAGAACTCAGTGATCCGTATCGATGGCCACACTATTACAGGCAAAGCCTCTGAAGAAGTGGTTTGTCGTGTACTTGCTTACTACAAACCTGAAGGTGAGCTTTGTACTCGTCACGATCCTGAAGGTCGCCGTACTGTTTTCGATCGTCTACCTAAGATCCGTGGTTCTCGTTGGATTTCAGTTGGTCGTCTTGATGCAAACACATCTGGCCTACTGTTGTTCACAACCGATGGTGAACTAGCAAACCGCCTAATGCACCCAAGCCGTCAGGTTGAGCGTGAGTACCTAGTACGTGTATTTGGTGAAGTAACCGAGCAAAAAGTTAAGAACGTGACTCGTGGCGTTCAACTTGAAGATGGTATGGCTCGTTTCGAAGATGTGGTTTACGCTGGCGGTGAAGGTATGAACCATACTTTCTACGTAGCAATTAACGAAGGTCGTAACCGTGAGGTTCGTCGTCTTTGGGAATCACAAGAAACAACAGTAAGCCGTCTGAAACGTGTACGTTACGGTGATATCTACCTTGATAAGAAACTGCCTCGTGGCGGTTGGAAAGAGCTAGATCTTCAAGAAGTAAACTACTTGCGAGAGCTTGTTGAACTTCAGCCAGAAAAAGAGACACTGTTGGATCTTGATCCTGCAAACACTTCTCGTAAGCGTGAGCGTTCTCGTAGCCAAAAAATTCGTCGCGCTGTTAAGCGTCACGAAGAGCGTGCAAATGCTCCTAAAGGCCGTAGCAACCAGACTAAGCGTAAGAAGCCTGCAACTCGCGGTACTACAACACCTGATTCAGGCCGTAGTGCTCCAGCGACCAATGGCAAACCTCAGGCTACCAAAAAGCCTAAACTGAACAACGGACGCCCGGCTAAACCGGCTAAGCCAAGATCACGTCAGTAATTACGTAAGTTCTTGCGCGTAAAGCTTCATTAGCTGAAAGCACTGAATACTAAAAAACCTGCTCATTGAGCAGGTTTTTTTACGTCTAAAAGAAATAAAAGATGTGGGATGCTAGTAATCGAGTATCGAAAACATACTGCCACAATCGGCAGTAAGCATGCTCTTCGCATCTCTTATCTCGTTTACGCGTATCTATAAATCTTTTCGTATCTCGTTCTATTTACTTATGATTCGAGAAGTTATCGCCTTTCGCCAATCGGTCGTAAAGCACAACATTCACTGATGCCGCTAGGTTCATGCAGCCGTTAGTCGGAACGTAAATCGTCTCACGACAGAAATCTGTGATCTCTTTCTTTAGCGTGCCATCTTCTGGGCCAAAAATGTAAAACGCGCGTGGTGGGTGCTTGTAATCAGGTAGAGGCTTAGCACCTTCAATCAGATCAACAGCAACCGGCACGCAACCTACTGGAATAATATCTTTCAGCTCTTCAACACCAATTAAAGGTAGGGCTAGGTGTTTTTCTTTGGTGTCGGTATGGAATTTTCGCGCATGGTCGTAGCGTGTGCCAGTGTAAAACACAGAGTTGGCGCCGTAGCAGCCAGCAGCTCGCATCACAGAGCCAACGTTTTCAGGCGTCTTTGGGTTAACTAGGCCAATGCAGGCATAGCCTTTTGATTGTGTGTCTGTTTTTGCTTTGGTCATAATCAGTGAATCTAAAGTTGATGATGAAAGTGAGTAATCACGATGAGAAATGGCGTGATAAAAATAGCCGAGCAATCGGCTCGGCTAACTTTTAACTCGTTTACATGAATACTTGTTTACTCATGCAGATGAGCGTCAACAGCGGTATTAGTCGCGTTTCCACAGCATGTGACAGAACTTGTGTTCAGGGTCACGGCTGATCAGTAGACGAGCGAATACGTCATCTAAGACATCATCAGCTTCATTTACAAGACCAATGCGTACTTCAGCGTAGATCTCTTTGTCGACTTCAAAGCCAACATGTTCAACCCAATCGTCACCAGTTTCAACAAGTTCTGCAGCGCCACGATCTTCAAACTGAGCCGTGAATAAGATCACGTCTGCAGGTTCAAGGTTATCAGCAGCCATCTCTAGAAAGATGTCGTATGCAGTGTCAATTGCATCGTCGTAAGACATTAGGTCGTTAGCTTCGGTCATAATCAGTATCTTAGCTTGCGCGGTTCATGTATTTACGTTCAGCTGTGTTCACAACAACTTTGTCGCCAGTTGCAATGTACTCAGGAACTTGAACAGTAAGGCCTGTAGACAGACGAGCTGGTTTAGTACGAGCTGAAGCAGATGCACCTTTGATTGAAGGGTCTGTCTCTTCGATTACTAGCTCAACTGAAGTTGGTAGCTCAAGAGTCGCCGCAGTACCGTCGATAAGAATCGCGTACATACCTTGCGTATCTTCGTTGATGAACAGCAGTTCGTCTTCGATCATTTCACCGTTGAAGATGAATTGTGTGTAATCTTCGTTATCCATGAAGATGTACTCGTTGCCATCAACGTAAGAGAACATCACCGCACGCTTAGTTACGTCGATCGTTTCAACGATTTCGTCAGCCTTGTGGCGAACTTCTGTTTTAACGCCAGTTGCTACATCGTGACCACGGAAGCGGTAAATCTTTTGACCGCCACGGCCACCTGGTGTTGTTACTTCGATATCTTTAACTAGTACTGTTTTGCCATCAACATTGATCGCAAAACCTTTTTTAATCTCACTTGCTCTAGGCATTTTGTGTTTGTCCTTATTGGGTCTATCCGGTGATTATATCTCGTAGACGCTATAAATAGGAATAGCTTGAATCATAAAGTCACCTAAGCGATCATAGAGAGACAGTTAAATCATTATTTTATTTACCGAAACGACCTATGCAGCTACCTGTTATTGACCCAACACAGCCATTTCAACCTGAATTTCAACCTGTGGTTAACGATCTGATTACCTTTCTAAAAGGTGGGTTAGGTTCTAATCTGCACAGTGTCTATGTTTATGGCAGTGTGGCACGCAAGCAAGCCGTTGTCGGTCGCTCGAATCTAGATGTGGTTGTGGTTACTCATCGTTCTTTCCCAGACCAACGAACCACGCTGCTGAATACCATCAAATGGCGCTTCCAAAAGAGCTTCCCTCAGGTCACTCAAGTGGCGATCAAAACTACCTTGGTGAGCGAGATAGTTGATTTCGACAATATCTTTACGTGGGGCTTTATGCTCAAGCATTTAGCTGTGTGTGTGCATGGTGAAGACTTATCTGATTGCTATGGTGATTTCGAAACGAGTTGGGAAATTGCTAAGCATTGGAATATGGACGCGGAAAATTGGTTAGCGGTTTATCGTAATAAGATAGCCCGAGCAACAACGCCAGAACAGCAAGTAGCCGCGCAAGTGATTATTGCCAAGAAGCTTCTGCGAGCCAGTTATTCTTTGGTTATGTACCGAGACAAGAATTGGTTCGACGCACCTATTGAGTGCGGTCAACAGTTCTTGAGATATCATCCAGAGAAAGAAGTTGAGATTCAAAGGTTGGGTACTTTACTATCTGGGCGAGCGATTCCTAAACGTTCAGTAATAGGTATTCTTGATGGCTTTGGTGAATGGCTGGTTAAGCAGTATCAGAAAACTGAGTTTCGAATCGGGTAGGGGGTCGTAAGCTATCCATTGATATGAAAAAGCAGAGCGAGTTAAGCACTCCTCTGCTTTTTTCGTTTTGATGCCTGGTTCGAGTTTTAATGGTATATCGAGTTTAATGTCGCCTCTAAAAGAGGATTCAATCTAGAACAGACCTAGCTGCTGGCCGCTGACTCTTTCAAAATCTAACCCTATAAATGGCAGAATCGCTTCTGCGACCGGTTTAATCTGCTTGTCGATGTAATGTTGATAATCGATGCCACTCTTCAAATACTCCTTGGGCTCAGGGCCACTCAGCGTAATCAAATATTCAATACGCCCTTTGTTTTGGTATTGAAGCGGGCGACCGATCTGAGCATTGATTTCATCGGCTAATCTAGCAGCGCGAACCTGTGGCGGAATGTTCTTCTGGTATTCATGCAACTTACGGCGCAAGCGCTTCTGATAAACCAGTAGGTCATCGTGTTTGCCCGCGGATGTTTCATCGACAAACTGTCTAACATAATCACTTGGATCTTGGTCGTGAAAGACCATCTCATACAAGGTTTGTTGGAACTGTTGTGCAAGGGGCGTCCAATCGGTTCGTGCACTTTCAAGGCCTTTAAAAATGATCTTCTCTTGGTCACCTTGATTGATTAGACCTGCATAACGTTTCTTCGATCCTGTCTCAGAGCCTCGAATGGTCGGCATTAGAAACTTGCGGTAATGGGTCTCGTATTCCAATTCAAGTATCGAGGTGAGGTTGTAGACCTCTTTCAGGTGATTCGTCCACCAGTCGTTGATGTAAGCCACAAGGGAGTGACCAATCTCGTCTACTTGTTCTTGCTCAAAACTGCCATTAAGAGACACGAAAGTTGAATCGGTATCTCCGTAAATTACTTGATACCCTTTATCTTCTATCAGAACCTTGGTTTGCTTCATGATCTCATGCCCACGCATGGTGATAGAGGATGCTAAGCGAGTATCAAAGAAACGACAACCAGAAGAACCCAGCACGCCATAGAAAGAGTTCATGATGATCTTAATCGCTTGAGAAAAAGCTTTCTCGTTGTTTTTCTTTGCGACATCACGCGCTGCCCAGAGGTTTTCGATCATCTCTGGTAGAAAGTGCTTAGAACGGTGGAATTGACCGCCACGGAACCCAGCTACTGCTTGGTCTTCTTCAGAGCCTAACTCTAACTTTAGCCCTTCAATTAACCCCATAGGATCAATCAAGAAAGATCGAATTATCGATGGGTACAGGCTTTTAAAGTCGAGTACCAAAACCGAGTCATAAAGGTTGGGAATCGAATCCATCACATAGCCACCGGGGCTAGCGATCCAGTTCTCGGGTTCTAAGTTCGGCGCGACATAACCCGCTCGGTGTATCTGAGGCATGTATAAGTTAGTAAAAGCCGCGACAGAGCCGCCAACGCGATCAAGTTCAACACCAGTTAAGCGAGAACGTTCAATAGCAAAATCGAGTAGGTGAGTGTGTTCGAAGATTCGGTTTACGAGCACACAGTCTTGAAGGTTGTACTTGGCAAGCGAAGGTTTATCGAACTTAAACATTCGATTGATTTCATCCATGCGGTCATGAACATTATGAATGTCTTTGCCTTCTCCCAGCAACTCTTGTGAGACGGACTCAAGAGACCAAGAACGGAAATGGTAGGTCGCTGTCTTGAGCATGTCGATGCCATCTAAAACCACGCGACCAGGAATGGTAATGAAGCCCTGCTGGTTTTGTGCAGAACTACGGAAAAAGCTTGGTTGATTGTCTCTACCGATACTGAGTTTCACTTCGTTCCATTCCGAACGCTTGTGCAGCAGCCTAAAGTCGAAATCAATGACATTCCAACCGATGATGATGTCCGGGTCAAACTCGGAGAACCACGCAATCATAGCTTCAAGCAGCGCTTTCTCGTTGGTAACCCATTGGATATTGGTGTCTGCTTCTTGTAGATCGCCAATCATTATCACTCGGCTATCCATTGGACTGTCTAGGCCGATGGAATAAAGCACACCTTTTTCCGAACACTCAATATCAAGCGAAACCACAGACAAGTTTGGCAAGTAATCGCCAGCTCGGCATTTTGCGTTCGATACTCTGCGATGCTGTCTTTTTGGAGTGATAGTGCCTGTGAATTCGATACTGCCCTTGATAAAGCGTTCCATCAAGAAGCGATCGGCGAGTCGAATATCGCTTTCAAAGGTTTGGATTTCTTCACCGTTAAAGGCTTGAGCTAACCCGAAGCTGCTTCTCGATAAGGAAGTGTAACAAGCGGCGAGAGGGGTTTGGTCAAATGTCGCCAACTCTAAAGGCTTAAACTGACAATCTATGGCCTCTTTATCGGCAATAGATTGGCACGTTTCGATATCAGATTGAGCAACAAAAAAGACAGGCTTTTCATTTTGAATTGTCAGTAGAGTAGGGCCTTGAGGGGTGCTTAACCACAAGTCGATTTGTGTGCGCCCTGAAAAGTCTCTTGCTTGTCTTGTGAGTACAAAGCCTTGCTGAATATCCAATGTAGTAACCTATTGAAATTGGGAATCGAATACTACCACCTAGCGACCCTCAGCGCATAACCGGCAGCAAAAATACTAACTAAATTCTAGTTAACAGAGGCAAATAACGGGACTCTATAAGCAAATAAGTGAAATTGTCGCGAATGGCTATTCAATGGTATTGAAAATATCTTTATCTTGTGTAATTTTATTGGGTGTTGTTTTAACTGGTTGATTTTTAGAAAAAGCTTGTTGTTTTAGTTGGCTTGTTTGTTAATAAGTACTTGCTAAAGTTCGTGTTTCAGCACATATTCAACAGAGCTTTTTTTTAGTAATTAAGTTAAGATATACTCAATGCTGCGATTCACTGTTCCTTTGTTCAATTGTTTCAAACAGATGAAATGACACAGTGGTTGCAGAGCCAATTAATAGTGTGGAGATACAAGTTTGATAAATGTTTTCCTTGTAGATGATCACGAGCTGGTTCGCACAGGGATACGACGTATTATTGAAGACGTCCGTGGAATGAACGTAGCAGGGGAAGCTGAAAGCGGTGAAGATGCTGCAAAATGGTGTCGTACTAACAATACTGACGTTATTTTGATGGATATGAATATGCCTGGTATTGGTGGCTTAGAAGCAACCAAGAAAATCTTGCGTTTCAACCCTGATGTTAAAATCATCGTTTTAACTGTTCATACGGAAAATCCGTTTCCAACTAAAGTGATGCAAGCTGGAGCTGCTGGTTACCTTACTAAAGGGGCAGGTCCGGATGAAATGGTAAATGCAATTCGAGTGGTTAATAGTGGCCAACGATACATTTCGCCAGAAATTGCGCAGCAGATGGCTTTGAGCCAATTCTCGCCTGCGTCTGAAAATCCATTCGCAGACTTATCTGAACGTGAACTTCAAATCATGATGATGATTACCAAAGGTCAGAAAGTGACGGATATTTCAGAACAACTCAATCTAAGTCCTAAAACAGTCAACAGTTACCGCTACCGCTTGTTCAGTAAGCTGGATATCAGTGGCGATGTAGAGCTGACGCATTTAGCGATTAGACATGGAATGTTAGACACTGAGACCCTTTAACACTGAGATCGTATAGTGACCAACTTGTTTGACTCAGTCTCATTCCTCAAGACAGTAACAGAGCAGCCCGGCGTTTATCGAATGTATAACGCCGAGGCTGTTGTTATTTACGTCGGTAAAGCTAAGAACCTCAAAAAACGCCTTTCCAGTTATTTCCGTAAAAAAGTCGACAGTGAAAAAACACGCGCTTTAGTCAGCAATATTGACAAGATCGATGTCACTGTAACGCACACGGAAACAGAAGCGCTCATCCTTGAGCATAACTACATCAAGCAGTACTTGCCTAAATACAACGTACTTTTGCGTGATGATAAGTCGTACCCTTATATTTTTATTAGCGGTCACAAGCATCCTCGTTTGTCGATGCATCGTGGTGCTAAAAAGAAAAAGGGCGAATACTTTGGTCCTTACCCTGATTCCGGCGCTGTGCGTGAGACGTTGCACCTAATACAAAAAATCTTTCCTGCTCGCCAGTGTGAAGATACGGTTTATGCCAACAGAACGCGCCCGTGTTTGATGTATCAGATTGGCCGTTGTGCTGCGCCATGTGTCAGCTCAATCATCTCTGATGAAGAGTACAGTGAACTTATCGACTACGTTCGTCTGTTCTTGCAAGGGAAGGACAGGTTAGTCCTTGAGACGCTCATCGAAAAGATGGACACAGCAAGCCGAGAGCTTCGCTTTGAGCAAGCTGCCGCGTTCCGTGACCAAATCCAAGCGATTCGACGCGTGCAAGAACAACAATATGTATCCGACGATTCAATGGAAGATATGGACGTGTTGGGCTTTGCTCAAGAGAATGGCGTAGCGTGTATTCATATCTTGATGATTCGCCAAGGCAAGGTTTTAGGCAGTAGAAGCCATTTCCCGAAAATTCCCAACAATACGGTGCGAGAAGAGGTTTTTTCGAGCTTTTTAAGCCAATACTATCTTGCGCATAATGAAGCGAGAACCATCCCAACTCGTTTGATTCTCAATGCCGATTTGATGGAAGATATCACACCGATTCAAGAAGCCTTGTGTGAAGTGGCGGGTCGTAAGATTCACTTCAATACCTACCCTTCAGGTACTCGAGGTCGTTACCTTAAACTCTCGAATACCAATGCATTGACGGCTATTACCACCAAAATTAATCACAAGATGACCATCAACCAGCGCTTTAAAGAGCTTCAAGAAGTGTTGTCGATGGATGTGATTAAACGGATGGAATGTTTTGATATCAGTCATACCATGGGTGAAAGTACGATAGCGTCTTGTGTGGTGTTCAATCAGGAAGGCCCTGTTAAGCCGGAATACCGCCGTTACAACATCACTGGCATTACCGGTGGTGATGATTACGCGGCCATGGCTCAGGCGCTTGAGAGGCGTTACTCGAAGCAACTTGATGTCGATAAGATCCCAGACATCATTTTTATCGACGGTGGTAAAGGTCAGTTCAACCGCGCTCATGAGATCATTTCTCAATATTGGGGTGATTGGCCATTTCGACCAAGAATGATGGGTATAGCCAAAGGGGTTACGCGTAAACCGGGTTTAGAAACCTTGGTGACTCTTGAAGGCGAAGAGTTCAATTTACCCAGTGATGCGCCAGCGCTACACCTTATCCAACATATTCGTGACGAAAGCCATAATCATGCTATTGCCGGGCACAGAGCAAAACGTGGTAAAACGCGTAGAACCAGTGCACTTGAAGGAATTGAAGGGGTAGGGCCTAAGCGTCGTCAATCTTTGTTGAAATATATGGGTGGCTTACAAGAACTTAAGCGTGCAACTGTCGAAGAAATAGCCAAAGTGCCGGGCATTAGTCATTCTTTGGCAGAAAACATTTATCAAGCATTGAAACAATAGTAAAAATCCCGCACCATTAAAGCGCAATTGATAAGAGCCTAATAATATGCGTTTGAATATACCTAACATTTTGTCCTTACTGAGACTATTTTTAATCCCAGTATTCGTTGTTGTTTTTTACCTACCTTATGAATGGGCTCCTTTTGCTGCTGCAATGGTGTTTTGGGTAGCGGGTTTTACTGACTGGCTAGATGGCATGCTGGCTCGTAAACTAGGACAAACGTCTCGCTTTGGTGCCTTTATTGACCCAGTGGCGGATAAAGTGCTCGTTGCTACTGCTCTTATCTTAGTTACCGAGCATTATCACTCGATCTGGGTGACTATTCCTGCTGTGACCATGATTGGTCGTGAAATTATCATCTCGGCGCTTCGTGAATGGATGGCTGAAATCGGCAAACGTGCAAGCGTTGCGGTATCTTGGGTTGGTAAAGTAAAAACCGTTTCTCAGATGTTCGCTCTTTGGATACTTATCTGGCGATACGACGACTGGATGGTTTGGGTGGGTTACATTGCACTCTATGTTGCAACCGTTCTTACTTACTGGTCAATGGCGCAATACTTGATGGCCGCCAAAGATGATTTGTTAGACGAAAAACACCATTGATGAAGAAGCGAGCTGAGGCTCGCTTTTTTGATCTTTAACCTAAGGTTAAATTATCAATAGTGGATATCTAATGTGATATAGATCTCCTTTGAATAGCCTGTCCACAAAGTGCTTTGCACACAAAGTCAGCTATTTAGCCTGTTTCGTATAAAATCTATTCAAACGAATTAAAAATACAAAAATAATATTGACTCAAACGCTCGAATCCGTAGAATGCATCCCGTACCCAAGAGGATGGCAATAAGCGATTCGATTGGAGTTACTAAGGCGCCTTGGCAGAGTGGCTATGCAGCGGATTGCAAATCCGTGGACCTCGGTTCGACTCCGGGAGGCGCCTCCATTATCTCTTTCGTAGAGTAATGAATATGCGATACTAGCTCAGTTGGTAGAGCGCAACCTTGCCAAGGTTGAGGTCATCGGTTCGAACCCGATGTATCGCTCCAAAATTTGTAATGTTGATTGGCGTCAGCATTAAGATGGTGTTTTACTTTTCAGTAATCGGCATCGCAATAAAGAATTGCGTGCCCTGGTGGTGGAATTGGTAGACACAAGGGATTTAAAATCCCTCGGCGTTCGCGCTGTGCCGGTTCAAGTCCGGCCCGGGGCACCATCTATTAAAGTCTACGTCTTAACAGATGTAGCAAATGCGATACTAGCTCAGTTGGTAGAGCGCAACCTTGCCAAGGTTGAGGTCATCGGTTCGAACCCGATGTATCGCTCCAAATTAAAAAGCCCGAACAGAAATGTTCGGGCTTTTTGGTTTCTGCTGTTCTGATTTTTATGCGTTATTCCTCTTTCTGTTTGAACACACCCAAACTTCCTTTTCTATCTCAAAATGTTGCTATCAAGTTCGTTTACATTACTTAGCTTTTAAAAGCGAGATTCCCTATGAACTGGTTCTTTGTACTAAGAAGTGACGAAAGGATGCAGGATCTCAAAGCCTCACTAACAACGTTTATATACCCATGTCGTCATCCTCGGGCGCGAGGAACGAGCGAACCGGGGATCTCTTTCCTAAACGATAGTGTTGACGATATTTGCAGCTCTTGCTTAATCGTTACTCTTATTTCTTAAGTCATTATTAAAAACTATTGATCGTTCATTTCACTTTATGTTATTTTTCGTGCAATCTCGGAATGAACAATGCTCAAAAAGAGCAGCGATTGCTTCTGGGGGATACGCGTAGTGACCATTCTTGCTGATTGGGACATTACGTAGGGTAGGTATCGGCTAATTCTTTAGCTGATAGACGGGATACTTATGGCGCAGTTCGTCATGTTAATGGGAAACCCAACATTGAACACACTAATAACAACATTGCTAATCAGCTCTGCATTTCCAAAGGGACCAGCTCCTCATAGCTGCCCGATCCTGCAAAAATGTCCAATTCTTCAAAACAGTAGCATTACTGAACCTTGAGCTCACGCTAACTAATTTTTTTGCTGTCCTAAGACGGCCTAATTTCGTATTCGTCATTTGACTTATGCGAGCGTACAGCTATATCTCATTTCTAGACAATACGCGTGTTTCACTATGAATTCTCTCTAAATCAATAGAGGGACGGTGTGCAATTGCGTCTGATGGAGGTGAGTATGAACACATTCAAGGGGACTTTTATGACTACCGCCTTTGAAGTCGATATTAATACTATCGCAAATTCATTTTCAACGATGGTTCCTATCGTAGAGGGAACTTATGACCTAACACCCGACGCTATTTTGCTTGAGCAAGAACAGCATGAATCGGATGTTCGTTCATACCCAAGACGCCTACCGATTGCTATTAAACGAGCATGTGGTGTTTTAGTTGAAGATACTCGTGGCCAACTCTTTCTCGATTGCTTGGCCGGTGCAGGTACACTTTCTCTGGGTTACAACCACCCTGAGATTAACCAAGCACTTAAAGACCAACTCGATTCAGGTTTGCCATACCAGACCCTTGATATTACGACTCAAGCAAAAGAGACGTTTATCAAGCGAGTTAAAGCTTTTCTCCCTCAAGACTTTTCAACGAACTCGGTTCTTCAATTCTGTGGCCCGTCTGGCGCTGATGCTGTGGAAGCCGCGATCAAGCTAGCTAAGCAAACTACAGGTCGCAACATCATGTTTGCTTTTCGTGGTGCTTACCACGGCATGACTAACGGCACCATGGGCATGATGGGCAACCTTGGCACTAAAGAACGTCGTAGTGGCTTAATGTCTGACGTACATTTCATGCCTTTCCCATACAACCTTCGTTGCCCGTTTGGCATTGGTGGTGAGGCGGGTGCTAACGCGAGCATTCGTTATATCGAGCGTATGTTGAATGACGACGAATCTGGCATCATGAAACCTGCCGCGATGATCGTTGAGCCTGTACAAGGTGAGGGCGGTGTGATTCCAGCTCCAGCGTCTTGGCTACAAGGTCTACGTCGCATCTGTGATGAGCACGGCATCCTACTGATTTTTGATGAAATTCAGTGTGGTGTGGGTAAAACCGGCCACCGCTTTGCGTTTGAAGAATCTGGTGTTAATCCTGATATCTTGTGTTTGTCTAAAGCGATTGGTGGCGGACTGCCTATGTCGCTGCTTGTATTCGATAAGAGCATCGATACTTGGAAAGCGGGTGAGCACACTGGCACATTCCGTGGTAATCAGTTGGCAATGGTATCTGGCGCTAAGGCGTTGGAAATCATCGAACGTGATGGTTTGGTTGAGCACGCGAACATCGCCGGCCAATACTTACGTCACGGGCTCGAGAAAATTCAAGCACGCGTGAACTGTATTGCTGAAGTTCGTGGTAAAGGCCTGATGCTTGGCGCTGAGATCAAGCAACCAAACGGTGAGCTCAACAAATTTGGAGAGCCGCAATCCGACGGCGAACTGACGTTAGCGATTCAACGAGCAGCATTAGAGCGCGGCTTGATGGTTGAAAAGGGTGGTCGTGATGGCTCGGTCATTCGTTTCCTTCCGCCAATGATTATCTCTTTCGAGCAGATCGACTTTGCACTGCGCGTCATGGAAGAAGCGATCATCGTAGCGGGTGGTGGTTTACAACAAGACCCAGCTTCAAGCGAACAAACTAACCAAGAATGGAACAAGCATTTCATTCAGACAGGTTTAGGCGGTAGCGACGAATTTGCTAGCGTGATGAACCAAACCACTCAAGCAATGAAAGCCGTTTTTGAACAGGTTGAAACCCCTTATTCGGGTTTAGATCCAAAAGTGCTAGAAGCCGCTATCAATGCTGTTGACCTCGATAACAATCAACACACTTTGGTTGATGTTGTAGATAGCACGGCAGACCTTGTCGCTGCAAACTCCATCTTCGTGCAACACCCAGATTGCATTGCACACCTTCACACTCCACCTCTTATGGCTTCGGTAGCTGCGGAATCGATTATCGCAGCGTTGAATCAATCAATGGATTCATGGGACCAAGCATCTGCAGCGACTTATGTTGAACAACGAGTGGTTGATTGGATGTGTGAGAAATACCAACTTGGCGCACAAGCTGACGGTGTTTTCACGAGCGGTGGCACGCAAAGTAACCTAATGGGCTTATTGCTTGCGAGAGACTGGGTTGCAGATAAGCACAATGGCCACTCAATCCAAAAGCTTGGCTTACCAGAATACGCAAGCAAGCTTCGTATTTTATGTTCAAAGAAATCTCACTTCACGGTTCAAAAGTCAGCTTCTCTACTAGGGTTAGGCGAAACAGCAGTGTGCTGCGTTGATACCAATGCAAATGGCACCATAAAGCCAGATTTGCTAGACGCAGAAGTGAAAGCACTTAAAGCTCAAGGTCTGATTCCTTTTGCTGTGGTTGGTACGGCGGGCACAACCGATCACGGTGCTATTGATGATCTTGAAGCGATTGCTGACATCGCCAACCAACAAGATCTTTGGTTCCATGTCGACAGTGCTTACGGTGGCGCGCTTATCTTAAGTAGCCACAAAGCTCGTTTAAAAGGTATCGAAAAAGCGGACTCAGTGAGTGTCGACTTCCACAAGTTGTTCTTCCAAACCATCAGCTGTGGCGCTGTGCTGCTGAAAGACAAAGCGAACTTTAAGTACCTACTGCATCACGCAGACTATTTGAATCGCGAACACGATGAGCTACCGAACTTAGTCGATAAGTCTATCGCGACCACCAAGCGTTTCGATGCGTTGAAAGTCTTCATGACGATGCAAAGTGTCGGTCCAAAGCAACTGGGCAATATGTACGACCACCTTCTTGAGCAAGCGCTAGAAGTGGCAGGCCTGATTCAAAACCAAGCGGACTTAGAGCTACTCGCGGAGCCTTCACTATCAACAGTGCTGTTCCGATCTAAGCCGTCAGCAAACGGTGAGCTAGATTTAGACAAACTGAATCAGACGTTAAGACTGGAGGCGCTGACTCGTGGCGTTGCAGTACTTGGCGAAACGGTCGTTGATGGTAAAAGCGCGTTGAAATTCACCATCTTGAATCCGTGCTTAACGACATCAGATTTCAAATCTCTAATTAACAAAATTCAAACTCTAGCCATTGAGCTAGCAGAACAACAAGGGTAATTAAAACTATGGCTATTCTACAAATTGGTGCAGGCGGCGTTGGTTGGGTTGTTGCACACAAAGCAGCACAAAATAACGAAGTACTGGGTGATATCACAATCGCTTCGCGCACAATCGCGAAATGTGAAAAAATCATCGAATCGATCAAAGGTAAAAACAACCTTAAAGATTCAACTAAGAAACTAGAAGCACGTTCAGTAGACGCTGACGATGTTGATGCGCTTGTTGCTTTGATTAAAGAAGTTAAGCCGGATCTAGTGATCAACGCTGGTCCTCCTTGGGTAAACATGGCGATCATGGAAGCGTGTTACCAATCTAAAGTATCTTACTTAGATACATCGGTAGCGGTTGACCTATGTTCTGAAGGTCAACAAGTACCACAAGCTTACGATTGGCAGTGGGGCTACCGTGAGAAGTTCGCTGAAGCGGGCATCACAGGTATTCTTGGCGCTGGTTTCGATCCAGGTGTGGTATCAATCTTTGCTGCGTACGCGGTTAAGCACTTGTTCGATGAGATTGACTCAATTGATGTAATGGACGTGAATGCTGGCGACCACGGCAAGAAGTTTGCGACGAACTTTGACCCAGAAACCAACATGCTTGAGATTCAAGGCGATTCTTTCTACTGGGAAAATGAAGAGTGGAAACAAGTACCTTGTCACTCTCGTATGCTTGAGTTTGAATTCCCTAACTGCGGCTCTCACAAAGTGTACTCAATGGCACACGATGAAGTGCGTTCAATGAAAGAGTTCATCCCAGCTAAGCGTATCGAATTCTGGATGGGCTTTGGTGATGCATACCTGAACTACTTCAACTGCATGCGTGACATCGGTCTTCTTAGCCCTGATCCACTAACGCTACATGACGGCACTGTGGTTCAGCCTCTACATGTTCTTAAAGCACTACTACCAGATCCAACATCTCTGGCTCCGGGTTACACTGGTTTAACGTGTATCGGTACTTGGGTTCAAGGTAAGAAAGACGGTAAAGAGCGCAGCGTATTCATCTACAATAACGCAGACCACGAAGTGGCTTACGAAGACGTAGAACACCAAGCAATCTCTTACACTACGGGTGTACCTGCGATTACTGCTGCACTTCAGTTCTTCCGTGGCGAATGGGCTGATAAAGGCGTGTTCAACATGGAACAGCTAAACCCAGACCCGTTCCTAGCAACCATGCCGGAAATCGGTCTAGATTGGCATGTTCAAGAACTTGATGCAGGCCAAGGTCTTCCTGTGATTCAAGAGCTGAAAAAATAAGAACTGATTTCTTGTTTTGATTGCTAATTAAAGGGGACATGGATTGTTCCCTTTTCGATGATGATAGCCTTGAAGCTTTGGTATCATTTATTTTGATTTTGTAACTCACTGCGCTCGGACAGGACAAAATCAAAATAAATCACACCAAAATTGTTAATTTACCTTTCCATCTATAGATACTGCTTGAGTGTTTACAAAAATGACGTTTAAGAAAGAAGAACTAAAAACCCCATATTTCATGATCAACGAAGACAAGTTGATTGCGAATCTAGAGAAAGCCAAGCAACTGAAAGAGATTTCAGGTGTGAAATTGGTATTGGCACTGAAGTGTTTTTCGACATGGGGTGTGTTTGACATCATCAAACCTTACCTCGATGGCACGACAAGCTCTGGTCCATACGAAGTGAAGCTTGGCCACGAAACCTTCGGTGGTGAGACGCACGCTTACAGTGTGGGTTACAGCGAAGATGACGTGAAAGAAATTGCTGACATCTGCGACAAGATGATCTTCAACTCACAAAGCCAACTTGCCGCTTACCGTCATATTGTTGAAGGTAAGGCTTCGCTGGGTTTACGTTTAAATCCAGGTGTGAGCTACGCAGGGCAAGATCTGGCAAACCCAGCACGTCAATTCTCGCGTTTGGGCGTACAAGCTGATCACATCAAGCCAGAGATCTTCGATGAGATTAATGGTGTGATGTTCCACATGAACTGTGAGAACAAAGACGTCGATGCATTTATCGGTTTGCTTGATTCAATCTCAGAGCAGTTTGGTGAGCACCTAGATAAGTTGGACTGGGTGAGCATGGGCGGTGGTGTGTTCTTCACATGGCCGGGTTATGACATCGAGAAACTGGGTCTTGCGCTAAAAGCCTTCTCTGAAAAGCACGGCGTGCAGATGTACCTTGAGCCGGGTGAAGCGATCATCACTAAAACAACCGACCTAGTTGTGACCGTGGTTGATATTGTTGAGAACGTGAAGAAAACAGCAATTGTCGATTCAGCAACCGAAGCACACCGTTTAGACACGCTTATCTACAATGAGCCAGCATCGGTATTGGAAGCTTCTGAAAATGGCGAACATGATTATGTGATTGGTTCGTGTTCATGTCTGGCGGGCGACCAGTTTTGCGAAGCGAGTTTTGATGAGCCGTTGAAGATTGGTCAAAAGCTTCATTTGTTGGACAGTGCAGGTTACACCATGGTGAAGCTGAACTGGTTTAATGGTTTGAAGATGCCATCAATTTACTGCGAGCGCAGTAATGGCGACATTCAAAAGCTGAATGAATTCGGCTATCAAGACTTTAAACGCTCATTGTCACAATGGTCGGTTAAGTAACTGAATTGTATCTTCATATAAATAAAAAGAGCAGCGATTGAGCTGCTCTTTTTTATTTCCAGTTTCGAACAAAACTAGTTAAATGGTTTAACTAATCTAATAAGAGGGGAAGGAAAGTTACTTGGAACGGTAATCGTTTCCAGAGCGTCTTCGAAATCAATGATCAAACCATCATAGGCACTATTAATTTTGTGTGCGTCTGGCGTGTTCGTCCAGTAAGGTTCATTGGTTGTTGTTGGGAAATAGGTCAGGTTAATTGCAGGTTTAGTACAGCGATACTCTACGATTGAACTCAGCTCTTTAATATTTGGCAAGCGAAAGCCCGTTTGACTCGCAATGGTAGTTAGGCTTGTATCTTTAGTTGCATTGAGTGCATCTTGCCAGTTTTTGTATTTCAGCGCTGTTCCTTCACATTTATCTTGTGCCGAATTGTAGCTTTCACCTACGTTACATTTAGACCAAAGTAAATTAGTGGTAACGTCCAGTAATGTACCATCTTTACGGTCAATAAACTGCCCGTCTTTGATCGATGCTGGCTGCGTCGTTACACATGTTTGTGCGAATACGTTACCGCATAGTAAGGCGGTCAGTGCTCCTAAGCATATATGGAATTTCATTAATCTAAACCTCCGCTTACAGCGACAATACCTGCTGAGCCAAAAATGTTTTTGTTACAAAGCTTGAGCTCTCCTGTAGCCGTATCAACGCATCGCACGCTACCATTTTGTTTTACTGAGCTTGTTTTTGTAAAAATCTTGCTCCCTAAGTGAGGGAAGAAGTTCACGCTAGTTGATGGCTTGTTACCCACATTAAAGCTTATAAATGAGCGTGCCTCAGCAGGAGAAGGCAGACGCCAATCGGTAATACCACAGATGGCATAACTGTTTAGGGCATTAATATAGCTACTGGTATTGCAATAGCGGTTACCTGACTTGTCATCAGGGTAAGCGCATTTAGAAGATATTGGTCCTTCGTTATAGAGTAGGTCGTTAGGCGCACCGGCATAACCGCCATTGGTGGTCGCATCGGAGTCATACCAAGTGTAGGTGTATGAAGCACTTCGCCAAGAGCTTGATTCATCTACCCAAGGGTAAGGGTTGCGTTCGCATCTAGCTTGTGTTTTTTCACCCAATCTTCGATGACACCTGTCGAAGGCAGTGCTTTAGCTGGTTGTTTATTCTCGATGTATAGCCCAGTGCGTCCATCTTTTACACAACGCCAACTCGACGCTGATGAGCTGACAGGGTTAGAATTCGCATCGATCTTGGTGTAGCGGAAGCCATATTCCCCATCAGCGTGTTCAATTCCATCTGTTTTATCTAAACCAAAATCGGCATCTTGATTAGGGTGCGAGGCTGGTGGAGTGACACTGTCGTAGTCTGTACCATCGAAATAGGTCACATAACCCGTATCGTTGAAGCTTTTTTGGCCGGGAATATAGAACGAAAGAGAATTGTTCTTAGCATCGATAGCCGCGTTTCCTGCACTAGCTATGGTATAGATGACGGATTCTCCGCCTTCATTGAAACTGTCGGTAATCGCAGAAAATTTGATGTTTGTTGATAGTGTTTCTGCGGGTATCTTGATACTTGAACCAGCGATATCAACACTGAAGTCTTTAGCGGTGGCGATGCCCGTTTGAGCGAGTGTCAGCGTAACCTCTTTAGAGGTGTAGTGGCTTAAAGTCGCTTGCTGAACAACGCTGTCACCCTCAACAACGGTACTTAAGTCTTTGCTAAACCGGACTGTTGGCTGAGCGTCAATATCATTAATGGTTACTTCGGTTTGCTTGTTGGTCAGAGTGTAATTTGCACTGTTATCCACACCAATGGTGTAGTGAAAGGTCTTGTTCCCTTCGTAAAGATTATTATGGGTAAGATTCAAAGGAAGAGCTGCACTAGTTGCACCCGCCGAAACCTTGACGTTTTGGCTAGAGATAGCATCGTAGCTTTTAAACATACCAGTAGAGCGTGTTGTGATATCGCTGGTGACGATAGTGAGAGTGAGCTCTTGGCTTAAGGCTTTGGAAAAAGAAACTGTAATTGACTCTGTCTTCGACCCTGATTGTGGTTCAGAAAATGAAACACTTTTCGGGATGCTAACGTTAATTTGTGATGATGACGAAGTAGACGTTGTTTTACCATTATTCTCATGACCGCTTTTACAGCCACTGAATAGTGTTATGAGAAGGATTACTGAGATGGTATTGAGCTGCCAACTCGACGTGTTTCTTTCCATGTTTGAACCTAAACCATTAAATTGTATAAGATAATCTATGGTAACAAAAATATTATACGACTGCCTGAATTCATATGGTTAAGTTATGTATTTCGAATGTTTCCATATGGGTTTTTGTAGGTTATGTAAGAGGAGGGGGCTGTCTGGAGGGGAGCCTCCCAATGATGAATTTATCATCAGGAGGCTAGCTTGTTAGCTTTCAATCATCACTCGAGTATCTTCACTGAGCGTTTCTAATTCATTCACTACGTCATCAATCAAAACTTCGATTGGTAGCTTAACGGCAATCTTGGAAGTAAATAAGCTTGAGCTAACACCACCGCCGCCAGCGATGAAGACTCGGTGGCAATCCATATCAAGAATGCTGATCCCTTGTCTGTCTAGTACATGTGTCACTTCGTTGACGATGCCAGCTCGGTCGTTAGAGTCGAGTCGTAAATGATGTATTGTGTCTTGTGCGTTGTGAGTGTGGTCTGAATCAACAAACTGCACGATCAAGTCAGCATTGGCACTGAAAGCATCCTTAACAATTGATTCGTTGATGGCAGGAAGTTGAATCTTTAATACGCCTGCAACTTGATCTTCAATAAAGTTAACTTTACTGATGAGCCATTTTCCGTCGTTTTCGTGAGTAACCGCAGCAAGTTGCTTGATTGTTGCTGGTGATGCTTGTCCGATAAAGTTTACGATAAATGTACTGTTCATATCAGCCCCCAAAGTCTCAATTGTTCGTTGCTAATTAAATGTTTGATATCACGCGATAAAGTTCTTTAATTTCAGTGTAGAAGGTTACATCGAACAATGTTTGACCTGTGTCAATTTTTGAAACTAAGCTGTGATGCAAAAAAAGAGAATGAAGAGTAGGGCACAAAAAAAGCGGCTAGAGAGCCGCTTTTAGAAGAGTTGTCGCATTTATTTGAAATGCAGTAACTTAGAGTTCAGAGACTGGAAGCCGATTTAAAACGTTACTTTAAAGTTCATACCAACAAACTGAGAGTCATATGTTGCCCCTGCATCGTAGGCGAATCGGGCTGCGTCTTTGTTATCCCACCAAGGGTTAGTATTCAGATTAACTTCTGCGTCACCACCCCATGCATCACTTACCCAGTAGTGGATATGGCCAACAGGGTTGAGGAAGAATAATGAAACATCACCCATGGTTTGAGAGCCCATCACTTCGCCACCTGAAGCAACAATGTCTTGCTCTGCTTCTAGCATCATTTCACCGACAACAGCCCCAAAGAATGGTGTAATAAATATATCTTGCCATGACGGTACTTCAGCAAACGCTTCTACGCCGTATTCCCAGAAAAATGTCGACATTGTCCAAGAGTATAAGAAAGACTCAAACTCGTCATAACCAGCATGTCGAGCTGCGGTGTAGTAAACACCACCGAAATACGGATGCATTACGTAGTTTAGGAAGTGTTCATCACGGTCCCATACTGGGCCTTCAGAAACGTTATCTTTCCATTTTTTACCTAGTGCACTGATATCACGCTGGTCATCATCCCACTTAGTGATGCTTTCAGGTAAAAGCGTCATGAGGCCAACGGTTGCGACACTTAAACCAAGAATGGTATAAGTTTGGCCCATGAGGTAATCCCAATCTTTGCCATCGCTAACGGTAAGGTAGAGTGGTTGTTTTTCGATCGTTAAATCATATTGGTCGCTTGTTTCGCTTAGCGCATAATTGTTACTAGGCTTATAGGTGTACAAGCTTTCATTAACACAGTAATCTTGAGCGCATTCATCCGAATAAGAAAGGTTGATTGGTTGGTCGAAGTCGTATTGGCTTGCAACCGAGTTAACTGACATTAGCATTGTAAATGCAGCAGTAACCTTCGTTAGTAACGGTGATTTGGCCACAAGGGTCTCCATGAGAAGTTAATAATTGATCCGAGTCACAATTATCTATTAAATGCTTAGTTTAGGGAACTAATAATTTATTGCTTTTCCTAAGAAAACCTTAGATTAAGCATTAGTAATATTTGTGAAAAGGTGAATGACTCAAACTCAACCTTAGACTAGTTTGTAAATAATGCCGTGTCTTTTAATGGCCACAAGGGATATAAATATGACGAAAATCGCAATGTTAAGCACTGGTGAAGAAGTTCTTCATGGGGACATTGTCGACACAAACGCAGCTTGGATGTCTGCTGAGTTTTATCAGCACGGCTTTGCTTTGGCAAAGCGTTCAACTGTGGGCGACCAAATGAACGCTCTGATTGAAGAACTGCTGATGCTGAGCTTCAACTATGATGTGGTTATCGTCAATGGTGGTTTGGGGCCGACAACTGATGATATGAGTGCGGCCGCTGCGGCTGCGGCCTCAGATCAAAAGCTTGTCATGTTCCCTGAGTGGCTGACTCGTATGGAAGAGATGTTCTCTGGACGTGGCATGCCGATGCCTGACAGTAACCTTAAGCAAGCTTTATTGCCCGCGAGTTCAGAGATTGTTGATAATCCTGTGGGTACGGCTTGCGGCTTCAAGCTGAAAATCAATGATGCTACTTTCTATTTCACTCCTGGTGTACCGAGTGAATTCAAACGTATGGTTACGTTTGAGATTCTTCCTGACTTGTCGCGTACCTACCCTCAAGTGGTTGCCTCTGAATGCAGTCGATTGTTTACGTTTGGTTTGTCTGAATCGGGTATCTCGGATGTGTTAGACCAGCTTAAGCTTCCAGCAGGCTATGAACTTGGCTACCGCTCTTATCTGCCTTTTATTGAGGTCAAACTGTTTGGTCCTAAGGCAGACTTAGAAACTCGCGTTAAGCTTCTGCAAATGGTTTACAAGCTCCTAGAGAGTAATGTCGTGAGCGTTGATGAGCCAATGATTGACCATATTGGACACATCATGGCGGAAAAAAAGAAGACGTTATCTGTATCTGAAGTGTCGACCAAAGGAGCCCTATCAGCGTGGCTGCAATTGAATGAGCAGGTTGAAGACTGCTTTGGGCATTCATGGGTCATGGCTGAGCCAAAAGAGAGCGAACTTGAAAAGAGTGATCCATTAGCCGCAACTTTTGCACTGGCTGGCGCTACAAGAGAGAAGTGCGGTACAGAATTGGCTTTGGTGACTGGTAAATTAGAAGGCAACACATTTAGCGTCGCATTGTCGACTGAAGCAGGAGAGTGGGGACAGGTGCTTGAGTTTTATCGTCAGTACTCACGCGAAGACCAACGCAACGTGATTAAGACCGTTGCCGCCGATATGCTGAGAAGGCATCTAGACAACAAACCGATGTTTGGTACTTACTCTTCGGTTAAGCGATTGAAAGACATGTTTATTCCTAAAGCGGTACTATAAACCAAGTTAACGCTATAAAGTCCAAGTTAAAGCTATAAAGCTATATATGTAATAAATCATATACATCAACAAAGCCGAGTTGGTGCAATAAGCGAGTTGTCTGATTGAGCCAACATGAAAAACAAAAAGGGCCTGATAATGAAGATTATCGGGCCCTTAAATTTTTAAGCTTTTCTGTTAACGATTCAACATTGTACTAATCGCGCTAAGTAGCTAAGTATAAGATCTAAGTACAAGTATTAAGCACTTTTTTGCTTATTTCTGTGAATAACGTTACTCAGCGATAGTTCTGTTTTTGCTTTACAGATACAAGGTAATATTTCATTACCTTGCGTGTAAGCCATAGCAAAACCAACGTACTCAACTTCACCGGAATCCAACGTACAGCGGCAAGCGCCACAGTGGCCATCTCGGCAGTTGTATTCTGGCTCTAACCCTGCTTGTTCCATTGTTTCCAATAGAGTATTTGAAGGGTTAGATTCAATAGAAGTCAGCTTGTTGATTTTGATTGTTGGCATTACAGCTCAAACCCTTCAAAGTCGTCAGCTTTTACTTCGTTGTCGATTTGGCCAACTAGGTAAGAACTGATTTCAGCTTCTTGTGGAGCAACTTGAACGTTATCTGAAGACAACCAAGCGTTGATCCATGGAATTGGGTTCGACGTTGCTTCTGGGTAAGCGGTACCTAGACCAACAGCCTGCATACGGATGTTAGTAATGTACTCAACGTATTGGCAAAGAATGTCTTTGTTTAGACCAATCATAGAGCCATCTTTGAATAGGTATTCTGCCCACTCTTTCTCTTGCTCTGCTGCTTCTTTGAATAGGTCGAAACATTCTTGCTTACACTCTTCAGCGATCTGCATGAATTCGAAGTCATCTTGGCCATTACGCAGCAAGTTGATCAGGTGCTGTGTACCAGTAAGGTGAAGTGCTTCATCACGAGCGATTAGCTTGATGATCTTCGCGTTACCTTCCATTAGCTCACGTTCAGCGAATGCGAATGAACATGCAAAACTCACGTAGAAACGAATCGCTTCCAGTGCGTTTACAGACATTAGACATACGTAAAGCTTCTTCTTCAGGTCGTGAAGTGAAATTTTAACGTCTTCGCCGTTGATGTTGTGGTTGCCTTCACCGTAGCGGTGGTAGTCAGCCGTCAGCTTGATCAAATCGTCGTAGTAAAATGCGATGTCTTTAGCACGCTTCAGGATCTCTTCGTTTTCAACGATGTCGTCGAATACTACGCCTGGATCATTTACGATGTTACGGATGATGTGCGTGTAAGAACGAGAGTGAATCGTTTCAGAGAATGACCATGTCTCAATCCAAGTTTCAACTTCTGGTAGTGATACCAATGGAAGTAGGGCAACGTTAGGGCTGCGGCCTTGGATAGAATCTAGAAGCGTTTGGTACTTCAAGTTAGAGATGAAGATGTGCTTTTCATGCTCAGGAAGCTTGTTGTAGTCGATACGGTCACTAGACACGTCGACCTCTTCTGGGCGCCAGAAGAAAGAAAGCTGCTTTTCGATAAGCTTTTCGAAGATTTCAAATTTTTGTTGGTCGTAACGTGCAACGTTTACCGACTGACCCAAGAACATTGGTTCTTTTAGTTGGTCATTTTTTTGTTGAGAAAAAGTACTGTAAGCCATAAATGCCTCAAATCCTTTAAAGACCCGCAATAAAACGGACCCTGTTAATGCTTTAAACCCAGAGAAGATAACTCTTCTCTGGGGTCTTAATGTTTATTGCGGTTTAGATCTTACAACCGCCGCCTTCACAATCTTCTTCCGGCACTTGAACTGCATCGCCTTGGTCGTCTTTAGCACCATCACGCGTGTTATGGTAGTAAAGCGTTTTAACACCATACTTGTATGCAGTTAGTAGGTCTTTAAGCAGCTGCTTCATTGGAACCTTACCGCTGTCGTAAACACTTGGATCATAGTTAGTGTTTGCAGAGATAGCTTGGTCAACGAATTTTTGCATGATACCCACTAAGTGTAGGTAACCGTCGTTATTGCCAATGTTCCAAAGTAGCTCGTAGTTGTTTTTAAGATTTAAGAAATCAGGAACAACTTGCTTCAGGATACCGTCTTTCGACGCTTTCACTGATACATAACCACGTGGTGGCTCGATACCGTTAGTCGCGTTCGAGATTTGAGACGAAGTCTCAGAAGGCATAAGCGCTGTTAGCGTAGAGTTACGCAGACCGTGCTCCATGATCTCTTCACGTAGCGTGTCCCAATCGTAGTGCAGAGGCTCTTCACAGACTAAGTCGATATCTTTTTTATAAGTATCGATTGGCAGTAGGCCTTTCGCGTAGTTGGTCTCGTGGAAAGATGGGCAACGGCCTTGTTCTTTCGCTAGTTCAACAGACGCTTTTAGTAAGTGGTATTGAATTGCTTCAAAAGTACGGTGAGTCAGGCCATTTGCGCTGCCGTCAGAGTACTTAACACCATTCTTCGCCAGGTAGTATGCATAGTTGATGACACCCACACCTAAAGTACGACGATTCATTGTCGATTTGTATGCTGCTGGAAGCGGGTAGTCTTGGTAATCAAGCAGTGCATCAAGTGCACGAACAACCAACTCAGAAAGCTCTGCTAAGTCGTCGAGTTCATTGATTGCGCCAAGGTTGAACGCTGAAAGCGTACACAGTGCAATCTCACCTTCGTCATCTTCCACGTTAGAAAGTGGCTTAGTTGGTAGCGCGATTTCTAGACATAGGTTCGATTGACGAACAGGTGCTACTTCAGAATCAAACGGGCTGTGTGTATTACAGTGGTCAACGTTCTGAATGTAGATACGACCAGTAGAAGCACGCTCTTGCATTAGTAGAGAGAACAGTTCAACCGCTTTCACAGTTTCACGTTTCACTGAAGGATCGTTTTCGTACTTAACGTACAGCTCTTCAAAACGCTCTTGGTTTTCGAAGAACGCATCGTAAAGTCCAGGTACATCTGAAGGGGAGAACAGGCTGATGTTGCCACCTTGAACAAGACGAGAATACATAAGCTTATTAAGCTGTACGCCGTAGTCCATGTGACGAACACGGTTCTCTTCAACACCACGGTTGTTTTTCAGTACTAATAGAGACTGAACTTCACCGTGCCATAGTGGGTAGAACACGGTTGCTGCACCGCCACGAACACCACCTTGAGAACAACATTTTACTGCTGTTTGGAAGTATTTGTAGAAAGGGATACAGCCAGTGTGGAACGCTTCACCACCACGAATTTCAGAACCAAGCGCACGGATACGACCTGCGTTGATACCAATACCAGCACGTTGAGATACGTAACGAACAATAGAGCTTGCTGTTGCGTTGATAGAATCAAGGCTGTCACCACACTCGATCAGTACGCAAGAACTGAATTGACGAGTAGGCGTACGTACACCAGACATAATTGGTGTAGGTAGAGAAATCTTAAACGTAGATGAGGCGTCGTAAAAACGTTTGATGTAATCCAGACGAGTTGATTTCGGGTATTTACCGAATAAACAAGCAGCAACTAGGATGTAAAGGAACTGAGCACTCTCGTAAATTTCTTTTGTTACACGGTTTTGCACGAAGTATTTACCTTCAAGCTGCTTGACCGCTGCATAAGAGAAGTCTAAGTCACGCTTGTGGTCGATGTACGCGTCAAGCTCGTCAAACTCAGCTTTCGTGTAGTCTTCCATTAGGTGGCTATCGTATTTACCCATATCAACCAGTTTTGCAACGTGGTCATATAGAGCCGGTGGCTCGTACTCGCCGTACGCTTTTTTACGTAGGTGGAATACTGACAGACGTGCTGCTAGATATTGGTAATCAGGAGTCTCTTCAGAGATTAAATCCGCTGCTGACTTAATGATTGTCTCATGGATGTCAGTGGTGGTGATGCCATCGTAAAACTGAATGTGAGCTTTCAATTCTACTTGTGATACAGAAACATTGTGCAAGCCTTCAGCTGCCCAAGTGATCACTCGATGGATTTTCTCTAAATCGATTGTTTCTTTGCGCCCGTTACGTTTGGTAACAGTAAGTTGTTGGTTCATTCTGCTTAATTTCCCTAACAAAACTGAACAAAGCCGTGTTTTTGTGTATTTCTGTGTAATTTTTGTAAATTACGTTTCGGCTTTGTGATCTTGGTCTACCCATACATTGTAGTTCAAACACAACATATAGGGGTCATTTGTTTGTTGGGTTACAAGATAGTGCTACAGCTTATATTTTTCAAGGTAAAGAAATGGGAGTGCTTGTGGATAAGTGGTGGATTGAAAAAAAACTGTAAGTGACCACTAACTGACGAGGTTCGATGTGACTTGATTGTATAAAAATAGCCTTTTAAGGTTGCTTTATTTTTGCGCACACATAAAAAAAAATCCCTTGATCTTTGAGCAAAATGGGCAATGGATTTTGGATGATTAAAATTAAATCTAGGTGGTCAAAATGGAAGCGAGCGCACGAAATTTAGACTGAAAAAAGTCGTAAAGTTATGTTAATTACAACTCTTTTCAATCGTCTTTTTCTAAAAGATTTTAAGCTGGGGATATTAATAGTTATTGGGTGAGATTTTGCGTGTGGACTATGTAGTTAACATCTACATTCGCGCCCAAACGATAAGTGTCCGTTAACGGGTTGTAGTGCAGTCCTGTAATCCCCAATTCTTGCAGCGGAGTGTTGTCTATCATCTTGATAAGTTCCGCTGGGCGAATGAACTTTTCGTGGTCGTGAGTACCTTCTGGGACAATCTTAAGTAGCTTTTCTGCACCTACTATAGCGAATAGGTAAGACTTAAAGTTACGGTTCAATGTCGAGAAGAACACATGGCCGCCCGGTTTAACCAACTTTGAACAAGCCGAGATAACCGACTGTGGGTCTGGTACGTGCTCTAGCATTTCCATGCAGGTCACCACATCGTAAGTTTGTGGGTTTTGCTCAGCATGATCTTCAATGGTGCTTTGAATGTAATCAAGCTTGGTGCCGGTTTCTAATGCATGCAGACGAGCGACTTCTAGCGGTTCTTTACCCATATCTAAACCAGTGACTAGCGCACCTTCAACGGCCATGCTCTCAGCCAAAATACCGCCACCGCAGCCAACATCGAGAACTTTCTTGCCAAATAGGCCTTCGGTTTTCTCTAGAACGTAATTTAGGCGCAGTGGGTTGATTTGATGTAGTGGCTTAAACTCGCCTTCTAGATCCCACCAGCGCGACGCCATGTCTTCGAATTTTTTGATTTCTGCTGGGTCTACGTTTTGTGATTTAGTCATAATCGGCATTTCCAAGTTAAATAATGCATCCATGAAATTGCAGGCATTATAACTTGCCTTTTCCTGCTGACCAGAAGATCTACAATTTTGCTAGTTTATTGAGTGTAAAGTGACCATGTTTCAGCAAGATATGACGCTGAGGTGCAATTTCTCATCAATAGATTGGCTACAAGGGTCACAAGATGGTAAAAGGAGAGGGAAAGTGATGCCTCCGTAGGTAAATTTGTGTTATATTTTTCGGTCTTATACGTATTCAAAAATACGATCTGACTATAGAGGGAAAATGGCTCTATGAGCGATCTAGCGAAAGAGATCACGCCCGTAAATATTGAAGATGAGCTTAGAGGTTCATACCTAGACTACGCGATGTCCGTCATCGTTGGTCGTGCCCTTCCAGATGTGCGTGATGGCCTAAAACCAGTACACCGCCGCGTTTTGTTCGCGATGAATGTATTAGGTAATGATTGGAACAAAGCATATAAAAAGTCTGCTCGTGTAGTAGGCGATGTAATCGGTAAATATCACCCACACGGTGATAGTGCGGTATACGAGTCAATTGTTCGTATGGCTCAGCCGTTTTCACTACGCTATATGTTAGTCGATGGCCAAGGTAACTTTGGTTCGGTTGACGGCGATTCAGCTGCGGCAATGCGTTATACCGAAGTTCGTATGTCAAAAATAGCTGGTGAGCTATTAACGGATCTTGATAAAGATACGGTTGACTTCGTTCCTAACTATGATGGAACCGAGCAAATACCAGCAGTTTTACCAACAAAAATACCAAACCTATTGGTTAACGGTGCTTCTGGTATCGCAGTAGGTATGGCTACCAACATCCCGCCACATAACCTTGGCGAAGTTGTTGATGGCTGTTTAGCATTTATCAATAATGAAGACATCACTATTGATGAGCTAATGGACTACATCCCGGGTCCAGACTTCCCGACAGCAGCATTAATCAGTGGCCGTAAGGGCATTGTCGATGCATATAAGACTGGCCGTGGCAAAGTTTACATGCGCTCGCGCGCGAACATTGAAATGGAAAAGAACGGTAAAGAAACAATTATCGTTACTGAAATTCCATATCAAGTGAACAAAGCTCGTCTGATCGAGAAGATTGCAGAACTTGTAAAAGACAAGAAAGTTGAAGGCATCAGTGCACTGCGTGACGAATCTGATAAAGATGGTATGCGTATTGTTATTGAATGTAAGCGTGACGCTGTCGGTGAAGTTGTACTAAACAACCTTTACTCACAAACTCAACTGCAAACAACTTTCGGCATCAACATGGTTGCTCTGAACAACGGCCAACCACAACTTTTCAACATTAAAGATATGTTGAAGTGTTTTGTTGATCACCGTCGTGAAGTTGTGACACGTCGTACTATCTTCGAATTGAAGAAAGCGCGCGACCGTGCACATATCTTGGAAGCTCTATCTTTAGCGCTTGCAAACATTGATGAAATCATTGAACTGATCAAGAACGCACCAACACCAGCAGAAGCTAAAGTTGGTCTAGTATCTCGTGGTTGGGATCTTGGTAACGTTGCATCAATGCTTGAACGTGCTGGTACTGATGCAGCTCGTCCAGATTGGCTTGAAGACCAATACGGTATCCGTGATGGTCAATACTTCCTAACGGAAACTCAAGCGCAAGCTATTCTAGAACTTCGTCTTCACCGCTTAACTGGCCTTGAGCACGAGAAGATTCTAGACGAATACAAAGCACTTCTAGAAGAGATCGCTGAGCTAATGCATATCCTTGCAAGCACTGAGCGTTTGATGGAAGTGATCCGTGAAGAACTTGAAGCGGTACGTGATATCTATGGCGACGAACGTCGTACAGAAATCACAGCAGCGGTTCATGACATCGACATGGAAGAGCTAATTGCTCAAGAAGACGTGGTAGTAACGCTTTCTAACGCAGGTTACGTTAAGTACCAAATCCTAAGCGACTACGAAGCTCAGCGTCGTGGTGGTAAAGGTAAGAGTGCAACTAAGATGAAAGATGAGGATTACATTGAGCGTCTGCTTGTTGCTAATACTCACGATAACATCTTATGTTTCTCTACTCGTGGTAAAACGTACCGCTTGAAAGTTTACCAACTGCCTCAAGCAAGCCGCACGGCTCGTGGTAAGCCTATCGTTAACATTCTTCCTCTAGAAGAAGGTGAGCGTATTACGGCTATCCTGCCTGTTTCTGAGTTCTCTAACGAGAAATTCATCTTCATGGCAACAGGCGACGGTACCGTTAAGAAGACATCACTGGATCAATTCGCAAACGTACGTGCTAACGGCCTAATCGCAGTTAACTTACGTGACGATGATTCACTGATTGGCGTTGATATTACTGACGGTAATAGCGACATCATGCTGTTCTCGAAGTCGGGCAAAGTTGTTCGCTTTAACGAGGACAAAGTACGTCCAATGGGTCGTACTGCCTCTGGTGTTCGTGGTATGAAGCTTCCAGAAGACGATCAAGTGGTTTCACTGATTGTTCCTTCAAACGAAGGCGATATCCTAACTGTGACTCAAAACGGTTACGGTAAGCGTACTGAGCTGGCTGAATACCCAACGAAAGGCCGTGCAACGCAAGGTGTAGTATCTATCAAAGTCTCTGATCGTAATGGCCCAGTAGTTGGTGCTGTTCAGGTTGAAGAAGGCGATGAAATGATGATGATCACCGACGCAGGTACACTAGTACGTACTCGCGTAGCGGAAGTAAGCCAAGTTGGTCGTAACACTCAAGGTGTAACACTGATTCGTACTGCTGAAGACGAGAATGTTGTAGGTCTACAACGTATCGACGAAGTAGAAGAAGCTGAGATTGTTGAAGGCGAAGAAACTGAAGAAGCAAATGCTGACGCAGTAAACGCTGAAACGGCTGTTGTTTCTGAATCAAGTGAAGAGCAAGCATCTGATGCTTCTGACTCTGAAAGTGATAGCGAGCAAGACACTGAGTAATCTCGATTACGTTAAGTAATTAAGCTTACCAATGAAAAAACCGAGCCTAAGTGCTCGGTTTTTTATTGCCTGTCATTTCACTCTTTTTCTCTTCTCATTTGGCTTATGGCTTATGGCTTATGGCTTAGGTTTTAGCACCAACCTTAACCCGTCGCTTTTATGCAAAAGTTTGATACTAAATCTCGAACGCTAAACTTTGATCAATAACGAGACAGTGCGAAAACGATAGAGTAGAGATAGATCTAAATAAAAGGGATGTGGAATGGATATCTGGTTGTTGGTTGCGTTGGTACTAATGAGTCTGTTTTTGATCGCGGTCGTTATTGCCGCGAGCAACAATGGCAGCCATCTAAAAGGCAATGTGGTGATTTCTCTTACAGCGGTGGCTTTGAGCGTGCTGGTCTGGTCTCAACTGAAACAAGAGTTACCTCAACTTCCTTTGGATGATAGCAATAACTACACGGCAACAGATTTCGAAGATGAGCTTCAGCAAAGCCTTGAGCAAGACCCGAATCAATCCGACTTGTGGTTTAAGCTTGGTGGTGTGTACATGCAGAAAGCGGAGTTTGATGCGGCATTCACTTGCTACGATTATGCGATTCGCTTAGATCCTCAAGCGCCTTCTGGCCTCTATGCTGCCAAAGCAACAGCACTTTATTATCTTAGCTCTCAAGCGATGAGTGATGATGTTAATGCGTTGTTGGAGCACTCCATGCAGCTTGATCCCAATGATCGTACGGCATTGATGTTGATTGCGACCGATCACTTCATCAGCATGCGCTATCAACAAGCGATCGATGCGTGGACTCAAATCTTAGATTCCAATCAGAAGGGCATTGATAGTGTCTCTATTATCCATTCGATCAACCAAGCCAAACAGATGATCCGTTAAGCTTGGCTAATTGCTAAAGAGGCGATCTTACTTAAGATCTCATTTCGAAGACTATTGGTTTTCCTGCATTTCGATTAAGCCACCAGCATTGTGGATTTGAGTAAACCCTTGAGCGCGCAAGAATTGATAAGCTTGCCCTGAACGATTGCCACTGCGGCAGTACAACACGATGGGTTGGTCTTTATCTATCTTAGCAAAGTGAGTAGCCACTTCAGAAAGAGGGTAGTTGATGGCGTTGTCTAGATGCCCTTGTTCGAACTCTGCAGGTGTTCTGACATCAACCACTAATGCACCTTTCTCTATTAATTCCCACCCTGTCTCAGCACGCTCAGATGCGTGAACGCTTGAACTGAGTAGTGCAATACATAATGCCGAAAGCGAAAGTAAGATTTTCATTGTTTATTCCTTGAATTGGCGAGTGGATCGGGGATTCGATATTGATCTGTATTCCCCTAAAACCTAAAAAACCAGCCACACAACAATAGTGTGACTGGTTTTTACTTAATGGTCTAATGGAAGAAACTAGTATTCGTAGTTGGCTTCACGCTTTTCAGCTTGCTCTTCCCATTTAGGAACAACCGTGTCTAAGAAGTGCTGTTTCTCTGCGTTCATCTTATCCATGTCCATTCCAAGCGCTTTTTGAGCCGCTTCTTTTGTCGAGATATCTGGAATCTCGATTGGATCGGTGATGCCTTTCTTCGCCAGTAGACGAACAATCTTAGTACGAGCATCCGCGGCGCGGTCAACGGCAGTACCTAGCACTTCTAGAGCGATTTCAGGTGCGTGCATGTGAATACCGTGAGACGCGATAGCGTAGTCCCAACGCCATTGAGCGTGACGGATATCGAGTAAGATAGGTTCCATCTCTTGCTCTGTCGCACCCGCTTCCCATGCTGCGCCTGCTTCAAAGTGAGCAGCAACGATTTGTTTCTCAGCAGTCAGCTTCATGTTTAGTACTTGCGCTTTACGGCTTGAAACGATGTTACGCATAGTTTCTTTCGATTGAGTGTGACAGTTTGCACACGTATCTTCGAAGCGGTCGAATGGGTTACCCACTTTATGGTCGGTATAAACGGTGCCATCTTCTTTGGTCACTTTCGGCATATGACAGTCAGCACAAACAACTTTGTTTTTGCCGTGAATACCTTCGCGCCATGTTTCGAAACCTGGGTGTTGCGCTTTCAGCATGGGTGCTTTCGATACTTTATGCGTCCAATCTTTAAAGTTGATTGCATCATAGTAGCGTTCCATGTCGCCAACGGTTGTACCTTGGTCCCAAGGGAATTTCACACCTTTGGTTGGCCCTGTGAAGTAGTATTCCACGTGGCACTGAGCACAAACAGAAGCTTGTTGGTCTAAACGACTTTGTTCATCAAACTTTTTACCAATCGTTTCAAATGCTCGTTCAACGTAAGGACGAGTCACCTTCAATGCTGGCTCACCATTCTTAAAGCCTTCGCTTTGGGTATCGTGACAGTCTGAACAGCCAATAGGGTTAATGATCTCGTTGCCAAGACGCGCCCATTTACCTTCAAAATAACCATCTTCACCACGCTCTTCGATAACACGAGCGACATCTGGGCTCTTACAACTCCAACACGCCATTGGCATTGGACCAGAGCTTTCGTCCGTTGGGCCGCCAGTACGAAGTGTTTGTCTTACATCGTCAATGGCATAAAAGTGGCCGCGTGCTTTGTTGTAATCCTTTGCGAACCCGTAGCCAGCCCACATGATGACCATGTTTGGATCTTCTTTTAGTGCGTCTTCAATAACTTCGCTTTCTGAAGTCTGTCTCCATGAGTGATATTGATCTGGGTGGTTTTGTTCGAACTGGTCGTTACGAGGGTCGCCAATTTCTTTTTTTTCAGACGCAGCAAAACTGGTCGCGCTTGCTAGTGATGCGCTAACCATTAATAGTGCTGTGACCGAATTACGTATCCAATGCTTTTTCACAGTGATATCTCCAATATACTGATTCTTATACCAAGCGTTGTGAGTTTGCTATTCAAATTAAGAACTGGAGAATTCCTGTTTATATTAATTCATAAACAAACACATTTTGTTACGTGTTGGATATAGCTTGTCTTAGATCAATTAACGGTAGTGACTTCAATCACGTTGAAGTTTATATACCCCTAAAGTGGTATTGATGGTTAGTTTAATTAGAATTTAACTGAGAATTATTATCATATATAACAACCAATTACCTAAATTGACCATGATATAAATAGGGTGATAGCGTTCACAGATTAACCTATCGAAATTTCGCATTACCTAATTAGAGGTATATTCTGATTATAGAAAGCGTTGTGGCTTATCCAAAATAAGAATTGATATCATTTAAGCGGTAATAATATCGTTTAAGGGTACTTTTGTTTAACCGGAATATTATTTAGTTGAGAGTTAAATAATACCGGTATAAGGAAAGGATAAAATGGGCAATATTAAATTGGCCATAGTCATAATGCTTAAATCCCTTCTAGCATTCTGCCTCTATGGTTATTCCATTCATGCTGTTGCTGAGCCTGCTGTTACGCCAGTAGGAGAATCAACAAGACATGAAGTCGAATTAATCCGCGACAAAGACTACAAGTGTGTTCAATGCCATAAAGATTCAAAAGAAACGGTATTGGGTTCACATGGTGAAAGTGCACACGCTTTACTTGGCCGTGAAGTAAATTGTACCGATTGTCATAGTTCAATTAGCCCCGATCACCGAGAAGGTGCACCTGAAGTGGTGAAGTATCGCGCGGCTCAATCACAACCAGGAACCGAAAAGGTTTTCCTCGATCCTAGCTTAATTTTAGATGCCAATAGCCAATGTATCGATTGTCACAAACCTGATGATCTGCGTGAAGCTAGCTGGACTCACGATGTTCACGCGCAAAACTTAACGTGTTCAAACTGTCATGATGTTCATGCGACTGAAGCAAAGGTGTTGGGCTTAGATAAAAAGCAAACCATTAAGCTGTGTGTGGATTGCCATTCAGACTTCAACCAGAAGAAAGAAGGGGAGTAATCTATGAGCTGCTCAAGAAGAAACTTTTTAGCAGGCGCTGGTGCCGTTATTTTTACCACGGGTGTCGCGGGAACTGCGGCGGTGACAAGTCGTAAAACGTTAGCCAATGTTCAAGAAGATGGTGCTAAACGTTATGGAATGATTCATGACGAAACCGCGTGTATTGGTTGTACTGCTTGTACAGAAGCATGTCGTGAAGTGAATAAAGTGCCTGAAGGCGTGTCGCGCTTAGAAATTATTAAGAGCGAACCCCAAGGCGAATATCCAAATGTTGATTACCGTTTTACTCGTAACTCTTGCCAACATTGTGATAACGCGCCGTGTGTCATGGTTTGCCCAACAGGTGCAGCCTACAAAGATGAAAAAACCGGCATTGTCGACGTTCATCAAGAGAAGTGTGTCGGTTGTGGTTACTGTTTGTTAGCGTGTCCATATCAAGTGCGCTTTTTCCATCCAGAGAACAAGTCAGCCGATAAATGTAACTTCTGTCGTGATACCAATCTAGCACAAGGGAAGTTGCCTGCTTGTGTCGAATCTTGCCCAACCAAAGCGCTGACATTCGGCGATTTGAATGACCCTAAGAGTGAGATAAACCAAGTACTTCAATCCGAGGTGGTTTACAGAGATAAAGCCTATCTAGGCACTCAACCAAAACTCTATAAAGTGCCACACCAAAAAGGGGAGATTTGATTATGAGTGCATGGGACGCAGCTTTTCAGTCTGGTACCGTGGTATGGGACTGGATTATAGCAATCTATCTATTTCTCGCGGGGATGTCGGCGGGTGCCGTAATGATCTCCATTTACCTTAAGCGCAAGGTTATTGAAGGCGATCCTGCTCATAATGGTGTGTTAAAGGCGACAGCTTTTCTTGCGCCATTTGGGATCATTTCAGGCCTGCTGATCTTGGTTTTCCATCTGACAAAACCACTGTCATTTTGGAAGATCATGATCTTCTATAATCCAACGTCTGTGATGTCGATGGGTGTGATCTTATTCCAAGTGTATATGGTGATCTTGTTCCTTTGGATCGGCATTATATTTAGAGATCAAATTGTCGTGTTCTTGAATGACCAAACATGGTTAAAAGGGCGACTCGACTTTGTCGGGAACTGGATTGGCAAATTAGAAGTGTTTGAGAATGCTCTGGAAATATTCCTAGCTGTTCTTGCTTTGATGCTTGCCGCTTATACCGGATTCTTGCTGTCAGCTTTAAATACCTTCCCACTATTGAATAACCCAGTACTGCCGATTTTGTTCTTGTTCTCGAGTTTATCTTCGGGTGCGGCGGCGTGTATTTTATTTGGTGTGTTGGTCTTTAAAGAGTCACCTCATAGCCCGAGTATTTCATGGATCCACGGTTTTGAACGCCCGGTTGTGATGTTTGAGTTGTTTGTTCTTGTTACTTTCTTTACTGGGCTGATCTTCGCTGGCGGTCAAAGTGAACAAGCAGTATGGAACGCAATTGGCAGTGGTTTCTGGGCGAGTTGGTTCTGGTATGGCGTCATCGGTGTCGGCATGGTTTTACCGTTGTTGTTGAATGCCGTTACACCAACCTCAATTCGCCATAGCTCGGTGTATATTTTCTCCGTGACTTCGCTAAGCCTAATGGGCGTATTAATGCTGCGAACTTTTGTCCTTTATGCAGGGCAGTTAACGATAGCTTAATTTCGCGCAAGTTTATTATTGAGCAGATGTCGGATACTAAACATCTGCTTATTAATGAACATGCTTTTAGTAAACATGAGATGCGTGTTCAGATCGGCTCTGCTCTAGCGGAGCCTTATTGAGGTGATATGGTCGGTTCTTTGGGGCTGTTTAGTTTAGTGTTGGTTGCTGTACTCAGTAGCATTATTGGTGTGCATTCGTTTTATCAAATGCTAAACAAACGGACGCAAAATATAAGTTTAATCCGTAGTTTCTCTCTTTCAAGTGCATTGTTTTCTCTCACTTCTGTCGCATTGCTTGGCTATGCTTTTGTCAGTGATGACTTCTCTATTCTCTATGTCGCTGAACATTCAAATACTCAATTACCCTCATTTTTTAAGCTAGCAGCTGTATGGGCAGGCCATGAAGGTTCCTTGTTATTTTGGGTACTGACGATCAGCGTCTGGTCTGGCGTGATTGCCTTACAAAAACACTATTCGAATGAATACCAAAGCCGCGTGTTGTGGGTAATGAATCTACTGCTCGCGATATTTGCTTGGTTCACCTTATTCGCATCAAACCCATTTGAAATGAATTCGATCTTGCCGCTAGAAGGGCGTGACCTTAACCCAATGTTGCAAGATGTCGGCCTGATCTTTCACCCTCCATTACTTTACCTTGGCTATGTCGGTTTTTCTGTGGTGCTGGCATTTGCCGTTGCCGCTTTGCTGGTTGATCCTATTGAGTTTGATTGGGTTGCCCATTGTCGCAGTTGGTGTCTAGTCGCTTGGATCTTTTTAACCGCAGGGATCATTCTTGGCTCTTGGTGGGCGTACTACGAATTAGGCTGGGGCGGCTGGTGGTTCTGGGATCCTGTTGAAAATGCCAGCTTGTTGCCGTGGCTCACTTCGACAGCCTTGCTGCACTGTTTAGGTGTTGCCAAGGGCAAACAACAGCTTCTGAAGTGGTCTCTAAGCCTTGCTTTCATTACATTTTGTTTGAGTATCTTAGGCACCTTTATTGTTCGTTCTGGCGTATTAACGTCGGTGCATGCGTTTGCGGTTGACCCAACCAAAGGTATCGCACTGCTACTTATATTAGTGTTGGTACTGGTGAGCTCATTTTCTCTGCTTATCGTCAGAGGTGAATCTTTTGAATCTAACCCGATTACTAGCTTCGCTAGTAAGAGCTTTTTAAGCCTAGTTGCGGTGCTCATTTTTGTATTAGCGACCGCTGTTGTGGTGTTTGGTACATTTTATCCAATGATCTTTGAACTGCTTGGGCTGGGTAACATATCGGTGGGTGCGCCATACTTTAATCTGTTGATTGCGCCTTTGGCTTTGCTCGCACTTGGCGTGGTTGGCTTAGCCCCATTGTTGAGTGTTAAACCTCAAGCAACCAAAGGTGTTATTTCACTGTTAGCTCTGGTGTCGTTGGCATTGGGTTACGTTTGTTATTCTTGGCAAGTGGAACAAGTCCAACGACAAGTGATGGCTCTGATAACATGGTCACTCGCATTTTGGGTTTTACTCACTCATGTTTATGGCTTAGCGGTCACGCACAGTTCCAAGTTCCAACGAAAAGTCTGGGTGATGACCTTTGCCCATGTCGGTGTCGCGGTCTTAGCTGTAGGCGCTGCAATGAACAGTTACCACTCGTTTGAGCGCAGTTATAAATTAAGCCCAGATGAACAAGTGGAGTTTATGGGCTGGACGCTTGCTCATGAAGATACAGAGCTTTATGTCGCCTCAAATTTTACCGCTGAAAAGGCGATACTTAAGCTAGATACTGGCGAGCAAAGTTTTTCTATTTCGCCGGAAAGAAGACATTATCAAGTTCGAGTGATGAACATGAGCGAGCCCGCAATGAAATGGTTCTGGCATGGCGATGTGTATATCACCATGGGTGAGAAAGTTGACGCTACCGCTTATGCATTTCGAGTTCAGTACAAAGCGTATGCTCGTTGGATATGGCTTGGTGGGCTGTTCTCAATTCTAGGTGCTGTGCTTTCACTGACCAATCGTAAAAAGAAAACCGTTAAGGCTGCACAGTATGCATACCAGCGTTCGTAATAAACTCATTGCTCTATTTTCAGTGGCTGTTGCTTTGGTCGTTGCATTTTCATATGCGCTCGACAGTAAGCAACAAACGACCAGCGTTTCAGAGCAAAAAAGGACTTTCCCTGAATTTACGGCAGAAAAACTCGTTACTGATGAGTCATTCGATTCTGAAGCATTAAGTTCTGAAATATTAAGCTATGAAACGGCTAAGCTTACGCTCGCTGATATTACTCAACATCCTTACCAACTGGTCAATGTATGGGCTTCATGGTGCGGAATATGTAAAACCGAGCACGCTTTTTTACTCGAACTACAAAAGGAAGGTATTCCAATTGTTGGTCTCAATTATCGAGATAACCCCGGTGCTGCGCTCAATGTATTGTCCAACGACGGCAACCCATACGCAACTGTGATCAGCGATCCTCAAGGGAAGTTGGCGTTAGAACTCGGTGTAATCGGTACTCCTGAGACGTATTTAGTCGATGCTGAAGGCCAAATAGTGAAGAAGTTGCTAGGCGTGATTAATGAATCGGTTTGGCGCAAAGAACTCGCTCACTATTTTAAAGGTACAAATGGATGATGAAGTTCCTGCTCAACATAGTGCTCATACTTAGCGCTGCTATTGTCGTCAACTTCCCTGTATTAGCTGAGGATTTGTTTACGGCGAGTGATAAAGATACAAGCATTCAGGTAGAGTTATTTGAGTTTGAAAGCCTTAATCAACAACAGCGTGCTATTAGTTTGGCAAAATCGCTGCGCTGCCCACAATGTCAGAATCAAAATCTGATTGAGTCGAACTCTCCCATAGCAAAAGATTTACGCCTTGTTGTATTCAATATGGTGAAAGCAGGGAAGAGCAACAATGAAATCACTCAGTACATGACAGAAAGGTTTGGTGAATTTGTGCTTTATAAGCCAGCAATGAGTGTTTCAAACATATTACTTTGGGTGTTACCGAGTCTATTATTTCTTTTGTTTGTATATTTATCAGTAGCGAGTGTTAGGAATGACTCATAAAAATTGTGTATTACTGTTTACCAATTGAGCTGTATTTTGTAATATTAACGGATTATAAAGGCTAAGCACTGT
Organism: Vibrio sp. 1F253; assembly: GCF_041439295.1. Classification (NCBI taxonomy): domain Bacteria; kingdom Pseudomonadati; phylum Pseudomonadota; class Gammaproteobacteria; order Vibrionales; family Vibrionaceae; genus Vibrio; species Vibrio sp. 1F253. The sequence goes on from NZ_JBGONU010000002.1 coordinate 183,357, forward strand.
TATATAAGGATGTGTTTGTGGATAACGTAATCTCAAATTTAAAAAAAGAGTTCTATACTCATGTCCGTTCTGATAAATGGGCAGAAAAATACAGTGCAAAGTCGAGCATCTCTACACTGACACAAGAAGAGTTAAGTGAATTAGAAAATGCTTGGGTGCAGCTTGTTATCTGGAAGCAAACTCAACTAAGCTGATCGTTCCGCAAAAAGTGTAGTCTTAGCCGCAATTGATTGATTTATAACCCCATGTTGGTCATCCCAACGTGGGGTTTTTTGTTACCTAGAAAATTAATTGTTATAATATAACAATTTGTACGTGGTCGACCTTGAAAAAAATTGTTAACAGCCTCATAGTGTCTATCATTAGATAGTTAGCTACAAAATATTGCCTAGACATATAGTGTAGTGTTGTTAAATACATCGAATTTTCAAGTGAGTATAGCTATGGCGGAAGTGCGTGCCAGAATAGATTTCAAAGTAGGGGTAACAAGCAGTATTGATGCTGAACTTCTGTCTTTTCATGGATTGAAAACAGATAAAGAGCATGTTGCTGTGATATTTAAATCAGCGGATAAGACACAAGACATACCTCTTGTTCGTATGCACTCTGAGTGCCTGACTGGTGATGTTTTTCATTCTTCTCGCTGTGACTGTGGTGAGCAGTTAGATGAAACCATCAGAATTATGGGTGAGACGGGGGGAGTGATTCTTTACTTACGCCAAGAAGGTCGTGGTATTGGTTTGTATAACAAAATCGATGCGTACCGTCTGCAAAGCGAAGGCATGAACACCTATGAAGCGAATAACCACCTAGGTTTTGGTGATGATTTACGCGACTTTACCGAAGCGGCAGAAATGCTTCGCGCTTTAGGAACCACAAAAATCCGCTTGGTTACTAACAACCCTAAGAAGATCAATGAGCTGAAATCTTTCGGTATTGAGATTGAAGAAGTGGTGAATACTTCTGCACATATCAAGTCGGGAAATGAGAGTTACCTGAAGGCGAAAGTCTCACACGGTAAGCATAATCTGGATATTTGATAAGCTTCCTTTTATTGCTATAGCACAAAAGTATTTAAAGACCTCACAAATGTGAGGTTTTTTTGTATTTATCTTGCAATAAAATTGTAAGTTTGTATTATTCAAATCTGTAGTGTAAATGATAATGGTTTGCACTATTACTACGAATAATAATTCAAAGCTCAACAAGGATGCTTCATGACCATTAAATCTTTAGTGACAAAAGCCGTAACTTCGTCACTCATTTTTGCCTCTGCTTCTTCTTTTGCAGCAGTAACTCAAGATCAAGTTGTAGAACATTACGCCGATATTGCTCATGCAGTGTTTGCAGATTCAGTAATTACAGCAAAAGCGTTGAACTCTTCTATTGATACCTTCTTAGCTTCTCCTTCTGCTGGCAATTTCGAACAAGTAAAGCAAGCTTGGCTAGACTCTCGTGTACCTTACCAACAGTCTGAAGTATTTCGCTTTGGTAACGTTGTTGTAGATGATTGGGAAGGCCAATTAAATGCATGGCCGCTAGATGAAGGCCTTATCGATTACGTTTCGACTGATTACCAATATGAACTTGGTAACGAAGGCGCTAGCGCAAACATCGTTGCAAATAAGACTTTCCAAATTGGTCAGACAACAGTAGACGCAACTAACATTACTCCAGAGCTAATTGCAGGCCTGAACGAGATCGGTGGTTCTGAAGCGAACGTAGCGTCTGGCTACCACGCGATTGAATTCCTACTTTGGGGCCAAGATTTAAACGGTACTAACAGCGGTGCAGGTGAGCGTGCTTACACTGATTTCGTTGTTGGTGCTGAGTGTACTAATGGTAACTGTGACCGTCGTGGCGCATACCTAAAAGCATCAGCTGAACTACTTATCCAAGACCTAGAGTGGATGGAAAAGCAGTGGGCTGAAGGCGAGAAAGGCAACTACCGTCAAGAGCTTCTTTCTGAATCTAGCGAGAACGGTCTACGTAAAATGCTATTTGGTATGGGCTCACTATCTCTAGGTGAACTAGCGGGTGAGCGTATGAAAGTTGCACTAGAAGCAAACTCTACTGAAGACGAGCATGATTGTTTCTCTGATAACACGCATAACTCTCACTACTACAACGAGCAAGGTATCTACAACGTATACACTGGCTTGTACAAGCGTGAAGATGGTTCTCTACTTTCTGGTCCTAGCCTGTTTGACCTCGTTGAGCAAAAAGACGAGCAAGCGGCGAAAGAGATTCAAAAGCAGTTTGACCTAGCACGTGCACAAGTTGGTCAACTTGTTGTGTCAGCAGAGAAAAATAACCAGCACTTCGATCAGCTAATTGCTGCTGATAATGCTGCGGGTAACGCATTAGTAAACAAAACTATTGTTGCGCTAGTGTCTCAAACCGCTGCAATCGAGCGTGCTGCTGGTGTTATTGGCATTGATAGCCTAAACCCAGACACAGCGGATCACGAGTTCTAAGAACCCGAGCCGAACACAAATATAAGGGCTCTCATTGAGCCCTTAATTGTTTGTTATTCAAAAAAGTTACTCCCTAATAAAAACTAAAATCAAAAACACAGCAAGGCAATGTATGAAGTCGTATCTCTCAGCCTCACTATTAACCGCACTGTTTTTCTTATCTCCATTGCACGCCCATGAAACCTACTCTGGTGGCAAAACCACAGTAAAGAAAGAGGGCGCGAACGCTTTTTCTCTTCCTGCAGCCAACCTTCCAATGAGCAAACGTTTGGATTTCAGCGTAGGTAACAGCTTCTTTAGAAACCCTTGGGTTCCTGCGCCGTCATCAACCGATGCGCGTGATGGATTAGGTCCATTGTTCAATACCAACGGTTGTCAAAACTGCCATATCAAAGATGGTCGTGGTCATGCGCCTGAAAAAGATGACCAGAACGCGGTTTCATTGTTGGTCCGCTTAAGTATCCCTGCTGAAACGCCAGAGCAGAGACAAGCCTTCATTCGTGATGGTGGTATTCCTGAACCAACTTACGGTGGCCAGTTACAAGATTTCGCGCTTCAAGGTGTAAAACCCGAGGGCAAAGTGAACATCAGCTACACCGATGTTCCTGTTGAATTCAAAGACGGTACAGTCGTTACTTTGCGTAAACCAATTTTAAAGATTACTGATCTTGCCTTTGGCGAGATGCATCCTAAAACTGAGTTTTCAGCTCGTGTTGCGCCGCCAATGATTGGCCTTGGTTTACTTGAAAGCATCCCGCAAGAAACGATTCTCGGATTTGCTAAACAGCAGTTGGCCGACAAGCAAGGTGTTTCAGGCAAAGCGAACTACGTTCTTGATGTTCAAACTAACGATATGGCGTTGGGTCGATTCGGTTGGAAAGCTGGCCAGCCAAACCTAATGCAGCAAAATGCGGCTGCGTTTAACGGTGATTTGGGCTTAACGAGTCGCCTATTCCCGAATGAAAACTGCACATCAGCGCAATCAATCTGTGATGATTTCCCAAATGGTGGCGAGCCAGAAGTCAGTGATAATATATTAGACTTCGTTGAGTTTTATTCGCAGCATTTAGCGGTCCCTATTCGTCGCAACGTCGATAAGCCTGCTGTAGTGCAAGGCAAAAAATTATTCAAAGACGTTGGTTGTCAGAGTTGCCACCAAGCCGAAATTCGCACAGCAGAGCGTGAAGGGTTACCTGCGTTGTCTAAGCAATTAATCAGCCCGTATACCGATATGTTGTTGCACGATATGGGGGAAGGCTTAGCCGACAATCGCCCTGAATATCTTGCCAACGGCCAAGAGTGGCGTACGACGCCATTATGGGGATTAGGCTATACCAAAGAAGTGAATGGTCATACGTTCCTGCTTCATGACGGTCGCGCAAGAAACGTTATGGAAGCGGTACTTTGGCATGGTGGTGAAGCAGAAATGGCGAAACAAAACGTTTTAGCTCTTAGTAGCAGCGAACGTGAAGCGCTATTGGCGTTCTTAAACTCGCTATAGGCTGAGTTGAATTCAGTTTAGTTAACGGCTAGTGACTTAGAAAGCCGCTATCAAAGCACTTAGCACCGCTGAACTTGTAGGAATACGAGTTCTGCGGTCGTTTGGTATTTAATGAACTCATATAATTAAAAGAAAAATTAGGAAGTAAGGTAACAGCATGACGCATAAATTTTTGTTAATGCCTTTGTCGGTATTAATCATGGCAGGCTGCCAATCATCGGGTGAACAAGCTGCTTTATCTGAGGTTAATGGTGTGTCTTATCAAGCAGATACGACCGATCACATCAGTCGCAGTGTCTATCAACAAGAGTTTGATTCAGCCGTCCTATTCGCCAAGCAAGCCAACGAGCTAGAAGTCTTGATGCAGGGTTACTGCCAAACTAATGATGTTGAGTTAGATGCTTTGAAAAGTCAGTGGCAGCTCACCATGAACAGTTGGATGGCACTGCAAGGACAAGAAAGGGGCCCAACAGCGGCACTTGAAGAGAGCTGGAATATTCAATTTTGGCCTGATAAGAAGAACACCACCGGCCTTAAAATGCGTCAATTGACTCAGCAGGATAAAGCATGGTCTCAAGACGAAATCGCGCAGCAGAGTGTTACCGTTCAAGGGCTAGGCGCGTTGGAATGGTCGCTTTATGACGAGCAATCGCCACTGCTTCAAGACAAAGCACTAGGCTGCCAATCATCACAAGCGATTACTGAAAACTTAGCGATTAAGTCATCTTCGATTGCACAGGCATGGCAGGTTAACCCTTGGTTAGCGTTAGACGAGACTCGTTGGGAGTCTGAATACATCGCTTTATTGACCAACCAACTTGATTACAGCATGAAAAAGCTGAGTCGCCCAATGGCTAAAATCGGTCATCCGCGTCCTTACTTCTCAGAATCATGGCGTGCACAAACTTCGATGACTCAACTAAAAGCGAATGTAGCAGCACTTCAGAATTTGTACCTTGCCGATGGCAATGGCTTAGACGGCTTGTTGAGAGAGAAGGGCTTAAATGACCTTGCTGACCGTGTTGCTGACCAGTTCACGCTAACGTTAGATACTTGGCCTACAGACTCAAGTTTGTTCGAGTTGCTGCAGAGCAAAGAGGGCTACCGAAATGTGCTGACTCAATACAACAAACTAGAACGTTTGAAGTACTTGATTCATGAAGAAGTGGCGATAGAGCTTGGCGTGGTAATAGGATTTAATGCTACCGATGGTGACTGATACTACACGAAGAACGCTACTCAAGGCTGCACTGGGTTGTGCAGCTGTACCTGTACTTCCGTTTGGCTGCGCTAGTCGCTCTGGCGCCGCAAGCACATCTAATGATCCTCAACTGATCGGTTGTGCGCTGAATGGTCGTGGCCAATATTCAGCGGTTGTGGCTGACGAATATGGTATGCCGCTGAGTCAGCTGCCGATCCCAGATCGTGGGCATGGCGTCGCGATTTGCCCAACATCATCACATGCGGTGGTTTTTGCTCGTCGTCCTGGTGACTATTTTATGGTGTTTGACTATAAAAATGGTCAGCAGATCAAGATGGTCGTGAAAGGTAACAATCGCCACTTCTATGGTCATGGCGTTTACTCATTAGATGGCAAGTTACTGTATGCCACGGAAGGGAAAACGGACAGCAGCCAAGGTGTGATAGGTGTTTACGATGTCGCACAAGGCTATCGTAAGGTCGAGGAGTTCACTGGCTTTGGTATTGGCCCTCATGAAGTGATCATCATGCCGGATGGTAATCTCGCGATTGGCGTTGGCGGCGTTCATACTGACGGTAGAACACCGAAAAACTTGAATTCAATGCAACCGAGTTTAAGTTATGTTTCACCTGAAGGTGCGCTGCTTGATCAGGTTGAATTGCTAGACAAGAAGCTGAGCATTCGACACTTAGCGCATGATGGTGCTGAAACCGTACTATGTGGTCAGCAATATCGAGGTGAACCAGATGAGTACCCTTCACTTTTGGCGATGCACACTAAAGGCGGGCAGTTTGAATCACTGAACGCGGAACCAGAGCAGTGGGCAAGGTTCAATCACTATATCGCCAGTATTGCGGCGTCAGATGATTGGATTATTGCGACTTCGCCAAGAGGCAACTGTTATGGTATTTGGTCTAAAGAGACTAAAGAGTTAGTGGAACTCTCTGCGTTGTCTGATGCTTCTGGCGCAGTGCTACTTGATGGTGAGTTTCGACTCAGCTCTGGAGCGGGCAGTGTGGTGAGCCAACACAAGCCTTATGAGAAATCAACCCAGCAATCATCGGTCCAGTGGGATAACCACTGGAGTGCAATCTAGTTCATAAAACTCCTTAAAAAATAACATGCTTACTCCTATTTCTTTGCCATACTTACGAAATGATTGGTGATGGGGTTAAGCATGTTAGCAAAATACTTCTGTGGATTATTGGTGTTAGTTTCTGTGCATGCATGGAGCTATACGAGTTCTGACGAGAGCCGATTTATTCCGGCTGATTCAGAGCTCTCTTTTATGCTGATTTATCCAGAGCTTACCCAAAGTATTTATCAAGACTCATCTCTTCCAATTTTGTGGGATTCGTCTGAACTTGTTAAGGCGTTTGAATTCCAGTTGTCGCTTCTCGAACAAGCGCAAATGGCCCCGCTTTTTGAACGACAACTTAAGCAAATCCGCCACTATCAAACTCGTGGGCAATGGCAAGAGTTGGACATCTTATTAACCGATACCTTTATTTATTACCTAAGCTACGTTGAGAATGCGCCACTTGCCGGTAAAGAGTGGTATTTCTCGGGCAAGCTGCATTCCAAGTTGCCTGCGCCTTCTCCACATATCCTGATGAGATTGAAAAGCAGTGTCACCAACGATTACTTATTAGAAATGGTATTGTCCTATGCGCCGCCTGTTGGGGATTTTGACCAATTCAAGGCGACCTACTCCGTGCTAGAAACTGCGTCTGAACTCAATATAGAGCGATACAGACAGAAAGGGTTGAAACGCTTAGGTGATGAGCTTTCAGACAAAACTATTCTTATTGAGCGCATTGCTTTGGTTGGTGTTGATACCTCGATGATCGCGGTCGATTTCCCTGTATTTGACCAAGATCTGCAAACAGCGATTAAGTCTTTTCAGCGAATGCACGGCCTTACAGACGATGGGATCATCGGGCCAGACACGATCAAATGGATCAATATGGGCTTTGATGATCGGTTGAGTTCTTTGGCTCTGAATGCAGAACGCGTTCGTTTGTGGCCAAGAGACAGAGACTCTCTCATCGTCGTCAATGTCCCTAGTTTTGATATGAAGTATTGGGAAGATGGTGAAGAGGTCTTTGAGTCCAAAGTGGTCGTGGGCAGAAAGTCGCGAAAAACACCGCTTTTAGAGATAAACCTAGATTCGGTTATCTTAAATCCTACTTGGAACGTGCCATGGAAAATCATGGTCAAAGACATCTTGCCTAAAGTAAAAGCGGACGAAAGCTACCTAGAGACACACAACTTTCAAGTGATTGATGGTTGGCGCACCATGGAAACCGTCGACACCACAGATATTGATTGGCAGACCATCAATTTCAATTCGTTCCCATATCGAATGCGTCAACAGGCGGGCTCACGTAATGCATTAGGTTTGTACAAGTTCAACACGCCCAACAAGCGAGCGATCTATCTGCACGATACGCCAAGTAAAGGCCTGTTTAATGATGACTTCCGTGCTTACAGTTCAGGTTGTATACGTGTCGAACATGCAGAGGAATTGGCTGAGTTGTTGTTTGCGACCAAGGTAAGGAAGGTACCGAACCAAAATAGCAACCTTGCTCCGAATACCAAGGTTCGTCTCAAGAAGCGAATTCCAGTGCATATCATCTATCAAACCGTGTTGTTTGAAGAAGGAGGCATACAATACCGCGGTGATATCTACCAATATGATAAAGAGGGCGGTTGATTGAAATATGGTCAAGAAAGGTGATCTTGACTGAAAAATGACAACCAAGCTTCTATTGATAAAATTATAATGAGTATCAATAACTAACCGTGCAAAGGTTACAAATACTAACGTTTTGCACGGTTTTTGTACGTTGACGCAGCAAATTCCATTATGTATCGTGCATTTTTCGTTCGATCTAATTGGTTTTTTTGCTGTATGTCTCAAAGTTTATTTTCACGCCGTCAGTTTCTGACTTACGCTGGTGGTACTGCTGTAGTCGCCTCTCTTACTCCTTCTATCGCTTTCGCTTCATACCCGGATCAACCAAGAACGATTAGCATGAACAATCTTCACACTGGTGAACGATTAGAGACTTGTTATTTCGATGGCACTAACTATGTTGGTGACGAGATGGCACGCCTTAGCAAACTGTGCCGTGACTTCCGCCGCAATGAGATTCATCCAATGGATAAGAACCTGTTTGATCAGATCACTCAGATTCAAAATGTACTGGGTATTCAAAAAGAAGTTCAAATCATCTCTGGTTACCGTTCTCCAGCGACCAATGAAGCATTGCGCTCAAAGTCGAGTGGCGTAGCCAAGAAGAGCTACCACATGTTAGGTAAAGCGATCGATTTCCGTATTGATGGCGTTAACCTAAAAGAATTAAGAGACGTTGCTAAAAGCTTGAATGCGGGTGGTGTCGGTTATTATGCACGTAGCAACTTTATCCATATTGATACAGGTCCAGCACGCAGTTGGTAGCGTTAAGCTGAATTTACGAGCGAATGCTAGGTACTTGTCAAAGTAGACATCCAATGTCATAGTTTGCCCAAATTTCAGTTTGCCCTCTAAGGTTTGTATATGTCTCTTAAGTATCAAGTTGTCCCTGTTACCTCGTTCTCTCAAAACTGCTCAATTGTGTGGTGTGATGAGACAATGGAAGGCATCGTTGTCGATCCGGGCGGTGATGTTCAGCAACTGGCTGCTATCATCGAAGAGTTAGGTGTTAAAGTGGTGAATTTGGTATTGACTCACGGTCACCTAGACCATGTGGGCGGAACAGTACCGCTTGCTGAAATCTTGAACGTGAACATTGTTGGCCCACATAAAGCCGATAACTTTTGGCTTCAAGGCCTAGAGAATCAAAGCCAGATGTTCGGCTTCCCACTGTGTAAAGCCTTTGAACCAAACACTTGGTTAGAAGAGGGCGACAAAGTGACTTTTGGTAACCAAGTTATCGATGTGATTCACACGCCGGGTCATACTCCGGGTCACGTCGTGCTATTCAGTGAGCAAGCGCGTATGGCGTTTGTTGGTGATGTTTTATTTAACGGTGCTATTGGTCGCACGGATTTCCCGCAAGGCGATTTCAACACGCTAATTGCTTCAATCAAGACTAAGCTTTGGCCGCTAGGCAGTGATGTAACATTCGTACCGGGTCATGGTCCTGAGTCAACGTTTGGCCGTGAGCGCGCATCAAATCCATTCGTTGCCGACGAGATGCCTATTTATTAATTAAATCTTTGATTTAATATAAGAACGATTGAAAATGAAGCTTAGCTTTTGTTATGGAAGCTAAGCTTTTTTATTGCGTGCGGTTTTACTTTTAAACCAGTTAATTTTAATCAGAAAGACGTTCGGCTGCCGCCAAGTAGCGTCGAGCCAGTCCAACAAACTCCTCCCCACTGATATTCAGATCATGGGTTGATATGAAAATGTCATACCCGTGGAAGCCTCTTTGATATTTCATCCTGTTCGCAAGCATCGCCTGTAATCCTGAATAATCTTTAATCACCGCGTTGTGATTATTTGCTTTATCGGATGAATCCGCATCCATTTGCGTTTGTTGAGTGCTGAAACTCACTTCGTCGGTATTCTTTGATTCTTTATATTGGCTTAATTCCACACACCCGTTTTCGGTACAACGAGTGTGGTAGTGCGATGAGTCTAAAACCATATCTTCAAAGTTCGATTCTTTACCCGCTTGCTTCGCTCCCAAGTACAAAAGTGCTCGTTGGCTGAGCAGTAATTCACAAGTGATTTTAGGGCAAATCGAATCGAGGTAGGGCGAGTAATCTTTAACCTTGATACCAATCCAAGGAAGAGGTTGGTGCCATCCCTCTTGCTCATAGGTACAAAGCCCAATCTTTTGGATGTTATTCCATTTTAAAACCCACCCGCCTTTATAAAAATGCTGCTGAAAATGAGTCGGTGTGAGGGTGAAGATCACTCTGCTGCGCAACATTAAATAATAGCCAGTTCCTAGTAGGGCAATAATGCAAAAAGCACCCACGATCAGTAACTTTGGGTTGTCACTGTAGAGCGCAACGATCAAGCAAACGAAGCCTAAAATGATGGCGAGAATACGATACGAACGTTTGAATGAAGGCAAAGAGAAATTTGTAAGGTGACGAGTGTCCATAGGCAACACCAAATTTTCATATTTTTGTCTGGATGGATAACCAGTGTATATGACCCTGAATTGATAAGTCGATGATTAAATAATAGACGCTAGTAGACAATATCGGTATTTTTCGTCGACTTTCGACGCTTCACTCTACAAATAGCTCCGGTTTTTTGGTATAAATCGCGCTTCAAATTTTCACCACTGCGAAAAGAGCAGTGAACTGGAGAAATATTCAATGAGACTTGCTCATAAGCGTAAGGTGCAGGCTAAACTGCAGAAACGCACTAAAGCGGCTGTAGTTAAAGCAGTGGCAACGCCGAAAAAAGCGAAGCCTGTCGCAGAGAAAGTTGTAGCAGAAAAAACTGTAGCAGCAAAACCAGCGGTAGAGAAAGCAGTAGCAGCAACTAAAGAAGTTGCAGTAGCACTGACTCCTAAGCAACAACAAGTTCTAGACATCGTTGTTAGCAATGCTGAAGGCATTAACCCTAAAGGTATCGGCCTAGCAGCTGGTCAAGAAGACGCGAAAGCAGCTTCATGGGCAACAGGCGCATTGAAAAAACTTCTTGAAGAAAACCTAGTAGCGAAAGAGCAACTTGCAGGTAACAAGGTTATCTACAAAGCTATGTAATCCCGCGGGATGACATTCGCTTCGTTAAAGTTTTTAAGCCTCGATTATCGAGGCTTTTTTGTATCTGGCGGATCATGCTAACCCTAACCCTAACCCTAACCCTAACCCTAACCCTAACCCTAATCCTAGCCCCATACGCATATTCAAACCTAGCCCCAGAAGCCTTTTCCCAATCGGCTGGCCCCTTCCGTTATTCACCTGTCTTTCGCGTGTCCCATGTTTCGAATCAGTAGGCACCAAAGTAGGACGTCTAATTCTCTGAAACTTTGATTTATATGGATGAGTGCATTTAAGTGCGTATTCGATGTGTGGCGAGAATAGAGCTTCCTCACGAAATGGAAATCAATTGTTAATGCAGTTTCACTATAACTACTTAGGTATTTATCAATACTAATTGCCCTAGTGAATCTCCCAGAACCTTTAAAATCGATATCGCTAAATTATCTCCTACGTAGTTCTACGTAATCCTTTGGTCTAATACGCAGTTTATGTGAGTCCGTCGTGCGTGCTCTCCCTGATATCTTGTTGCTACATCACGGTGCACTCTTATGTTGAATCATAAAAAATGCTCATAGAAAGAGTGTTAACCCAACAAAGGACGTGAATATGAGTCTCATTTCTAACTCCCTCACACGAGTTTTTAAAAACGTTGCAGTTACTGCAGCGGCTTGTTTAGCTTTGGTCGCTACTGGTGCAACTGCTGCTGATAAGGTTTATCGCTTGAAGCTTGCTGAAACATGGGGACCAAACTTCCCTGTATTCGGTGACGCGACGAAGAACATGGCTGCGATGGCTGAGAAAATGTCGAACGGTCGACTGCAAATCAGAATCGATTCTGCGAACAAACACAAAGCACCGCTTGGCGTTTTTGACATGGTTAAGTCTGGTCAATACGACATGGGGCACTCAGGCTCTTACTACTGGAAAGGTAAAGTTCCAAACACGCTTTACTTCACTTCTATGCCTTTCGGTATGACGCCTGCTGAACAATATGCGTGGTTCTATCACGGTGGTGGTATGGAGTTGATGGAGCAGGTTTACTCTCCACATAATTTGATGTCGTTCCCAGGTGGTAATACGGATATCCAGATGGGCGGTTGGTTTCAAAAAGAGATCAACAGTGTGGAAGACCTACAAGGTCTGAAAATGCGTATCCCTGGCTTTGCTGGTGAGATTCTAGCGGAGCTAGGCGCTAAACCTACCAATATTGCCCCAGGTGAGCTTTACACGTCTCTAGAGCGTCGCACAATCGATGCACTAGAGTGGGTAGGCCCATCACTTGATCTGCGTATGGGCTTCCACAAGATCGCGCCTTACTACTACACAGGTTGGCATGAGCCGGGTTCAGAGCTTCAATTTCTAGTGAACAAGCGTACATGGAACAAGCTTCCTGAAGACCTACAAGAAATCTTGCGTGTTGCAATGCGTACAGCGGCTTACGACATGTACACACAAGCAACGCACGAAAGTGGCAAGAACTGGGTTTCAATGAAAACAGAATACCCAGACGTACAAGTTAAAGATTTCCCGCCAGAAGTAATGTCGGCGCTGAAAGAAGCGAACGATCGCCTACTTGCTGCACATGCTGAGAAAGATGAGCTGGCGAAAGAGATCCAAGCTTCACAAGCAAGCTACCTAGAGCAAGTGCGCTCATGGACGGATATTTCACACAGAGCTTATTTAAATAGCCAAGCGAAATAATCGACAGTTTTTGAACTGAAGCTAAATGAACCCAAAGCTTTTCTTATTGAGTATTTAAGAGTGAATAAGCTGAGGGTTCATTTAAAACATAATAATTAAATGCCCAAGAACCCTTTCTACGTCGTGCCTATTGCTATCTATAGACTGAATTGTTTTTAGTTGGGTTAGCTGTGCTGCGCGATGTCTTTTCAAATTCCATGGAGTCGGGAATGCGAAGTCTAATTTATATTGAACGCCTATTTAATCGTATCGGTGATGCACTGGGATGGCTTTCCAGTATGTTGTTTATCCTTCTTGTTGCGAACGTTGTGTATGACGTTGTCATGAGATATGCCTTCAACGATGTCTCTATCGCTTTCCAAGAGATGGAGTGGCACCTCTTCTCAGCCGTTTTCCTATTAGGTGTTCCTTATGCCATCAAGGCTGGTGGTCATGTGCGAGTGGATGTGTTCTATGAGCAACTGAGCTTCAAGGCACAAGCGATTATTGACCTGCTCGGCACACTGATCTTTCTGATGCCTTTTTGTTTGCTGGTTGCTTGGTTTGGTATTGATGTGGCCAAAGAGAGCTATAACCTCGGCGAAACCTCAGGTGACCCGGGTGGCTTGCCATATCGCTGGATCATCAAAGCTATGATCCCGCTGTCATTCTTCTTAATGGCACTCAGCGGAGTCGGTTTGATCCTGCACTCGTTGAACAAAATTTTTAATCCCCATCTCATCCATGCAAATAACACGCATGCAAACAATATTCATACAAAGAATAAGTAGAGGCTGAACATGATTGGAATAGTAATGTTTTTCGTAGCCTTGTTTGCACTTTTACTAGGCTTCCCGGTGGCGTTTACCTTTGGTGGTATCGCGCTAATCTTTGGTGTTTGGGCGGAAGGCATCGAAATGTTTGCCTTCATGCCATATCGAATTCAATCAATCATGGAAAATACGGTGCTGATGGCCGTGCCATTGTTTGTTTTCATGGGACTTGTTCTACAAAAGACTAAGCTTGCTGAGCAGTTACTTGAGTCTATGGGACGACTGTTTGGTGGTGTACGAGGTGGTATCGCAATCTCGACAGTTCTCGTAGGTTCACTGCTTGCCGCTTCAACCGGTGTGGTAGGCGCTTCTGTGGTTGCAATGGGGCTTATCTCGTTGCCCGTCATGCTCAAGTACAACTACGACAAAGGCTTAGCCTGCGGCACCATCTGTGCGTCTGGTACGTTAGGGCAAATCATTCCGCCATCCATCGTCTTGATTCTATTGGGGGACGTATTGGGTGTTCCGGTAGGGGACTTGTTCCAAGCCGCGATTTGGCCGGGCGTGATGTTAGTGGGGGCTTATATCGTTTATATCTTAATATACGCGAAGCTTAACCCTGAAGCCGCTCAACCAATTGAGCGTGATGATTCCATCAGCCGTAAACAAGAAGTCATCAACGCTTTGAAAGCAATCATACCGCCACTCGCGCTGATTATTGTCGTATTGGGCTCTATCTTTGCGGGTGTTGCTACGCCGACAGAGTCTGCTGCTCTGGGTGGTGCGGGTGCGATGGTACTCGCTTTGCTCTACGGTCAGTTTAGTTGGTCGATGGTGTATGACGCCTCTAAAGAGACGGTCAAAGTAACGGCAATGGTATTTGCTATCTTGTTGGGTGCAACGGCATTCTCAATGGCGTTTACTTATACTGGCGGTGATGATCTGGTTGAAGAGTGGATGCTGCAGTTGCCGGGTGAGAAGTGGGGTTTCTTGATCATTACCATGTTGGTGATTTTGATTCTGGGTTTTTTCATCGACTTCGTAGAAATCTGTTTCATCATTGTGCCGATTATTGCGCCTGTTGCTGAACTGATGGGAATCAACATGACTTGGTTCGCAATCCTTATCGCGATGAACCTTCAAACCTCATTCTTGACGCCACCGTTTGGCTTCAGTTTGTTCTATCTAAAAGGGGTGGCACCAAAAGGTGTGACTACCAAGGATATCTACCGAGGCGTGATGCCTTTCATTTTGATTCAAATCCTCGTACTTGGATCACTTCTCGCTTTCCCATCTTTCTATGGAATGTGAGTGAAGCCTAGAATGTGAATGATATGTTTCAACGACTATCCATAAATTGATAAAGTAAAACGGCTTATTGATGTTCAATAAGCCGTTTTTTGTGAGGAAAAGGAATGCCTCTAAAAGTTAAGCTGATTTTGCTGACGCTACTCCCGTTGCTGATTGTAACGGCGAGCATTAGTTGGATCTCGTTACACCAAACTAAGACGTTGGGTGAGAAAGAGGTCGAAATCTTCCGAGACAGCTTAATTAAGTCGCGTGAAAACGCCCTCAAAGACACTGTTGATCTCGCATTTGATGCCATCGAACATATCTACAATGATCCCGATATCCAAGAAGCACAAGCCAAAAGAGAAGTTCGAACCATATTGTCTAAACTAAGGTATGGCTCTGACGGTTACTTCTTTGCGTATGATCGCCACGGAACCAATTTGGTTCATCCAATCCAGCCAGAGTTGATAGGGCAAAACTTACTTCAACTGCAAGATGAAGATGGCGACTTTCTGATAGAAGCCTTGTTAAGAGAAGCACAATCAGGCGGAGGATTTCACCAATATTTGTGGCAAAAACCTTCGACAGGTGAGGTGGTATCGAAGCTGAGTTACGCCGCTTGGTTAGAGCGCTGGGACTGGATGATTGGCACCGGCTTGTATATTGAGGATGTGCATCAAGAAGTGGCCTCGATGCAGGCCGCAATTAACAAGAATATTGAAACCACGTTCTTTTCGATTGTGGTGATTCTGAGTGTGACGGTCGCGGTCATCATTGTACTGACGTTGGCCATTAACATGCATGAACATCGGATAGCGGATAACAACTTGAAGGAACTAGCTCATAAGACGGTGATGTTTCAAGAGGACGAAAAGAAGCATCTAGCGCGTGAGTTGCATGATGGTATTAACCAGTTATTAGTGTCGAGTCGCTGTCACTTAGAACTGCTCGGTAATAAGCTACAAAGCGAAGACCTTAAAGCGCATTTGAATAAGTCTCAGCATTCACTGATGCGGGCAATCGAAGAGGTGAGGCATATTTCGCATCAACTTCGACCAAGTTCATTGGATGATATCGGCTTAGAAGCGGCGTTGTCTTCGCTGTTATTAGACTTTCAGGCGCACTCGAGCATTGAAGTGGAAACCTTGTTTAATACGCAGCCGGGAAAGTTGAAATCAGAAGCTGCGACGACTTTATATCGAGTGGTGCAAGAGTCACTGAATAATATAGAGAAACACGCACAAGCGACCAAAGTAACGGTTATCGCACAGCAAATTGGAAATGTGTTGCAGTTGCTCATCCAAGACGATGGAGTCGGTTTCAATACCTATAAAGCAATGGAAAAGCGAGGTATTGGGTTACGTAACATGAGAGAACGGGTGGAGTTCATCGGTGGTGACTTTGAATTGATGAGTGAGGTTGGCTTTGGAACGGAAATTACAGTGTTACTGACACTAGAGGGATTAGTGAATGAGTGAAGTTATTCGAGTTGTGATTGCAGATGATCACCAAGTGGTACTGGATGGCTTTATGGCGAGATTAGAACTCGAGCCTGATATTAGCGTGATAGGTACAGCCAGCAATGGATTAGAAGCCGTTGAAATGGTTAAAGACCTGCGCCCTGATGTAGTGTTGATGGATATCAGCATGCCTATCATGAATGGTATTGATGCCACTCACCTGATTAAAGAGGAAGATCCTCAAGCTAAGGTGCTGATGCTGACCATGCATAACAACCGTGAATACATCATGAAGGTGATGCAATCGGGTGCTGTCGGCTATATGTTGAAAGAAATTTCGGCTGAAAAAATGGTGCAGGCAATCAAGACGGTCAATCAAGGCTCAACCTATTTCTGTGAAAAAGTGACTCAGAACTTGTTTACTCAGCCTATTACTCCCACACAATCTGTGAAGAACCCATTGAGTAGGCGTGAGGAAGCTGTGTTGAAATTAGTGGCTAAAGGGGAGAGCAGTAAAGAGATCGCGAAGGGATTAAATATCAGTTACCGAACGGTTGAAACCCATAGACAAAATATCAAGCATAAGCTCGACATTCACTCTACGGCAGAGCTTGCCAAGTATGCTGTTAGCTCTGGGCTTGTTGAGTGATGTTACGCTAAATTACAGTGAATGTGTAATTTAATTACCAAATGTGCCGTTTACACCCGTTTTTTGATGGTTTTTTTAGTATTTTTGCGACGAGTTGTTATTCTTCCTTTCGAAATTTAAGTGCCAAATGCAATGTTGCAAATTGTGCGCTACTAATTAGAGAGGATGCATGGAGCCTGTAAAGGATAGGTATAGTATTGATAATACTGATTATACCGTAGGACAAGATAATGTTCAGAAATGGGGTTTTGATGTTCATAACCCTGTATTTGGAATCAGCGCTGGGGCAATAATTGCTTTCCTGATTGCGCTTTTGGTTGCAGAACCTGAAACAGCTAAAGCGGCACTTGATGGCGTTAAGTGGAAAGTCATCGGTAACTTTGATGGTTTCTTTATGTGGGCTGCGAACCTTTTCGTATTTTTCTGTTTTGTCCTCATTATCTCCCCGTATGGCAAGATACGTATAGGTGGCGATGATGCTAAAGCAGAGCACTCTAATCTATCATGGATGTCGATGTTATTCGCCGCAGGTATGGGTATTGGCCTCATGTTCTGGGGTGTGGCAGAGCCCGTTGCTTACTTTACCGGTTGGTATGAAACACCGCTCGGTGTTGAAGCGTATTCTCCCGAAGCGGCTAAGTTGGCACTCGGTGCAACCATCTACAACTGGGGCTTGCACGGTTGGGCAATCTACGCCGTTGTTGCTTTGTCTCTTGCCTTCTTTACTTTCAATAAAGGCTTACCGCTTTCTATTCGCTCAATCTTTTACCCGCTACTCGGTGACAGAACTTGGGGGTGGTTTGGTCATATCGTTGACATTGTCGCAGTACTTGCAACATTGTTTGGCCTTGCAACAT
Organism: Vibrio sp. 1F253; assembly: GCF_041439295.1. Taxonomy (NCBI): domain Bacteria; kingdom Pseudomonadati; phylum Pseudomonadota; class Gammaproteobacteria; order Vibrionales; family Vibrionaceae; genus Vibrio; species Vibrio sp. 1F253. The sequence continues at coordinate 200,984 of NZ_JBGONU010000002.1, forward strand.
CACTTGGCCTAGGTGCACAGCAAGCCGCAAGCGGTATTAACCATGTATTTGGTACCGATGGCGGTATTGGTATGCAGCTTATTGTTATTGCAGTGGTAACACTGTTGGCAACAATGTCGGTGATTCGCGGTATTAACGGTGGTGTTAAGGTTCTCAGCAACGTCAACATGGTTGTTGCATTAGGCTTGCTGATCTTCGTAACTATCGCGGGTGGCATGGCGGGTATTAAGGCGATACCAACCGCGCTAATGGGCTACATTGAGAACTTTATTCCTCTTAGCAACCCTCATGGTCGTGATGATGAAACATGGATGCAAGGTTGGACGGTATTTTACTGGGCTTGGTGGATTTCATGGTCACCATTCGTAGGCATGTTCATCGCTCGTATCTCTAAAGGTCGTACAATTCGTGAATTTATCGTTGCAGTCTTATTTATCCCGACGTCTGTCATTATCATTTGGATGGCTATTTTCGGTGGTATTGCGATTGACCAGGTGGCGAATAAAGTGGGTGAGATTGGTATAAATGGTCTGCAAGATATTACACTTTCTCTATTCCACACTTATGATGCGTTACCAATGAGCTCAGTGCTTTCAGTGGTATCGATTGGTTTGATTATGGTGTTCTTCATCACTTCATCAGACTCAGGTTCATTGGTTATTGATAGCATTACTTCTGGCGGAAAAGTCGATGCACCTGTTCCACAGCGTGTATTTTGGGCATTGATGGGCGGCGCGATTGCGGCGGTTCTACTGTGGGTTGGTGGTACTGAATCTATTCAGGCATTACAAGCTGGAACAGTCTCAATGGCACTACCATTTGCCTTCATATTATTGCTTATGTGCCTAAGTTTGTTTCTTGGTTTACGTACAGAGAATCAATTGGTTAAGCAGCAAAGTGCTTTGAGCTAAAAGTATTTTTTCAAATAGAGGCCGACTTAGTCGGCCTTTTTTTCGCCGTAAACATAAGTGATTATCTATATTTTGTTTGAAAATCCATCGAACTGATTCTAGTTTACTGAAAACAATAAGTTAACCTGCTAAACTTCAGACATCCAAGTATTTGAATTATTGTGACAACAGCTTGTACTACTTGGATCGTATGTTCGAGTTTGTGATTCAGTCACAGGAAAGTAAGGGATATGAGGTCAACAGACCTTATAAGTATTCCGTAGAGAGGAATAATGACTAAAGGTATAGATAAATACAGTATCGACAGTACGGATTACACTGTTGGTCAAGATAACGTCCAAAAATGGGGTTTTGACGTTCATAACCCAGTGTTTGGTATCAGTGCGGGACTCATCACTTTGTTCTTGATCGGTGTGCTGCTTACAGATACCGCTTCAGCAAAGTCAGCATTGGATGGTGTTAAATGGCAAATTATCAATTCATTTGATTGGTTGTTCATTTGGTCCGGTAATATTTTCGTTATTTTTTGCTTGGGCTTGATTGTTTCTCCGTTTGGTAAAATCCGCCTTGGTGGTGTTGATGCAACGGCAGATTACTCATTCATGTCTTGGTTATCGATGCTGTTTGCTGCAGGTATGGGTATTGGCTTGATGTTCTGGAGTGTCGCAGAACCTGCGGCTTACTACACAGGTTGGTATGAAACGCCACTTGGCGTAGAGGCAAATACACCAGAAGCTGCAAAACTAGCACTCGGTGCAACCATGTATCACTGGGGGCTTCACCCTTGGGCTATTTATGGTGTTGTGGCGCTTTCACTGGCTTTCTTCTCTTACAACAAGGGATTACCGCTTTCAATTCGTTCTATCTTCTACCCAATTTTAGGTGATAGAGCGTGGGGCTGGGCTGGTCACATCGTTGATATTCTTGCTGTACTTGCAACCCTGTTTGGTTTGGCGACATCGCTTGGCCTTGGTGCGCAGCAAGCCGCAAGTGGTATTCAGCATGTATTCGGCATTGAGGCAGGCTTAGGGTTACAAGTCATTGTTATTACCGTAGTAACTTTGCTAGCGGTCGTATCCGTACTTCGTGGTATTGATGGTGGCGTTAAAGTTATCAGTAACATCAACATGTTGGTTGCTTTCCTACTGCTTATCCTAGTAGCTCTAATCGGCTACGCAGTGACTCTAGGTTCAATCCCTACAACATTGATGGCATACATCGAGAACATCATTCCGTTGAGCAACCCTCACGGTCGTGAAGATGAAGCTTGGTTACATGGTTGGACTGTATTCTACTGGGCCTGGTGGATCTCATGGTCTCCATTTGTCGGTATGTTTATCGCGCGTGTTTCTAAAGGTCGTACTGTTCGTGAGTTCATTACAGCGGTACTGATTGTTCCAACGACAGTGACTATCATTTGGATGTCAGTGTTCGGTGGTATGGCAATTGATCAAATCGTGAATAAGGTTGGTACCCTAGGTCAAAATGGCTTAACTGATGTATCACTGGCAATGTTCCAAATGTTTGATGTATTGCCGTTTGGTACTCTGCTTTCAATCATTGCGGTTGTATTGGTTCTCGTATTCTTTATTACATCGTCTGACTCGGGCTCTTTAGTCATCGACAGTATTACCGCTGGTGGTAAAGTTGATACGCCAGTGCCTCAACGCGTATTCTGGGCGTTCCTTGAAGGTGCGATTGCAGTAGCTCTATTGTGGGTTGGCGGTACTGAAGCCGTTCAAGCTCTGCAAGCGGGTGCAATCTCAACAGCATTGCCATTCACCATCATTCTATTGTTGATGTGTGTGAGCCTACTAATGGGTATGCGAACAGAGAAAAGATAGACTACCTACTATTCGATTTTTCATCTTTTTGATGTCGAATACAAAGTAAAACAAAAGGCAGAAGAGGAAACTCTCCTGCCTTTTTTTATCCATTTTACAGCCTGTAAAACTGTATATATCGTAGAAATCGTCGTTGAAATGGCGCCTTGAATTTGGCGAAAAGCCAAGTAATTGGCGAAAGCTAAGTTTTTGGTTTTATTGCAAATATAATGTGATGTAAAACTGTGAAATAGCTCGAATCGTTTGCTTAAATTGGGTAGTATTCGCTAGATTATCCACTACTCGTGAAACTTTGACATGAAACTAACACTTAAGCAGAAGTTAATAGGTGCTAGCCTATCTGCTGTTGTCGTTATGGCAACAGCGTTAACTTGGTTATCAGCAAACCAATTATTTGAACAGACTCGTAACGGCGTATACCTGCGAGCTGAAAGCGTATCAGAAGCAGCATCTGAAGGTATTAAAAACTGGATTGATATCCGCACCGATATCGCATCAGCATTTAATGACTTTTCACGAGAGGATGATGTTGTTCCTTTCCTTAAGCAAGCTCGTGTAGCGGGTGGCTTTGACGATATCTTTTTAGGTACTCCAGAAGGCGGAATGTACCGTTCACATCCTGAACGTAATCGCGCCGGTTACGATCCTCGTCAACGCCCTTGGTACCAGGAAGCAAACGCAGCCGGTAAGCAAATTATTACAACCGCTTATCAAGATGCGATTACCCAAGCGCTTCTAGTTACGATTGCTGAACCTGTTCGTCATAACGGTAAGCTTGTTGGTGTTGTTGGTGCGGATGTACTTATTGATCAACTAGTCAACGATGTTATCAGCTTAGATGTTGGTGACAACGCTTACGCAATGCTCATTGATGCCTCTGACGGCACATTCCTAGCACACCCAGACTCAGCACTGAGCCTTAAGCCTGTAAGCCAGCTTTCAAACGACATTTCTATGCCTATCATCGAAAACGCAGTGCGTACGGGTAGCATCGAGATCATCAAAGAGCGCGGTGCTGAGAAGCTTCTTTACTTCACTAATGTGCCTAATACGAACTGGATTTTTGCAGTTCAGATGGACAAAGCAACAGAAGAAGCGAATCACTCAACACTACTTACTCAGTTGATCACAACGGCGGTCATTATTACGTTAATCGTAATCGTATTAGTGTCCTGGTTAGTGAGCTTCCTATTCCGTGATTTGAACCGTGTTTCAGCGGCACTTGAAGAAATTGCTTCAGGTGAGGGCGACCTTACACAACGTCTTGAGCCTAAGAGCGATGACGAAATTGGTAAGCTTGCTGAAAACTTTAACCGTTTTGTAGGCAACATGCACACCATGGTGATCAAGCTAAGCGAAGTATCTGCTGCGCTAGGTAACCAAGCACGTCAAACGGCTTCTCAAGCTGAAGAGCGTAGTGCTCGCATTCAGATGCAACAAGACGAAATCAATATGGTAGCAACAGCCGTGAACGAAATGGCTGCAGCAACACAAGAGATTGCGGGTAATGCTGATCAAACTGCACAGAATTCATCTGAAGCTGTTGGCGCGTGTGAGCACGGTACGGGTCAAGTTACACAGACTCAAAGCTCAATCCAAAACCTTGCACAAGAAGTTCAAGTTGCAACGAACGTGATTCTTGAGCTTGAAGAGCACGGCAATAGCATCAACGCTATCTTGTCCAATATCCAAGGCATTGCTGAACAAACTAACTTACTTGCACTTAACGCAGCGATTGAAGCTGCCCGTGCTGGCGAACAAGGTCGCGGTTTTGCGGTTGTTGCTGATGAAGTGAGAGTTTTGAGCCAACGTACACACGGTTCAACTCAAGAAATTCAACAAACGATTGAATTACTGCAAGGTACAACGGGCAAAGCGGTAAGTATCATGAACGATAGCCGAACGCTTGCTGAAACCAGTGTTGATGACTCAAACTCAGCGGCCGCTAGCTTAACGCAAATTCATGCTGCTGTTGAACGTATCAGTGATATGGCGACTCAAATCGCTTCTGCTGCAGAAGAGCAAGCGTCAGTAACGTCTGAGATTACTCGTAACACTGAAGGAATCCGTGACGTATCTAACGAGCTAGCAGGTGAAGCGCACCAAGCTGCAGAACAAGCTGCTCAGCTTTCTGAACTGTCTAATGAACTAGAAAATGAAATCAGCCGTTTTAAGCTGTAATTATAGATAGATAGATAGATAGATAGATAGAAGCCCCAACTTAGGTTGGGGCTTTTTTATGTTCGCTTTTTAGAAGAAGCAAAATGTCGTGATCTAATCATGCTGGGCTATTGTTTATTGAAGGTTAAACAGCCCGAGCGTGACACCGAATATGTTTTATTATGGCCTCTAAGCCTTGACTCCGACTGGCGCTAAGCTGAGATTTTAGGTCTAGCTGGCGGAACCAGTCTTTAATATCGAATTCTAGAACGCTCGCGGGTTGTTGGTTGTTATAGGCGATCAACACCAACGCCAGCAAACCTTTAACTAATGAAGAATCGCTGGTCGCTTGTATCGACATTTTATTCTGTTGACCGATGGAAAGATCTAGCCATACATTACTTTGGCAGCCTGCGATAAGATGTGTTTTATTCATCTTTGTCACAGGGAAGGGCTCTAATCGGTCCCCCAATTCTATCAAATACATATAACGTTCTTCCCAGTCAGCGCATCGCTCGAAGTTTTTCTGGAGCTTTTCAGGGGACATAAGCTACCTTAACAGTTGGTGGATTCGTTTTAGTGACTGGCACAAGGCATCTATGTCTTTGGGCCTTGTGTACATGCCAATCGATGCGCGACACAGCGAGTTCTGACCGAGTCGTTTTATAAGGGGCATTGCGCAGAGATGTCCGGTACGAATCGCAATACCATATCTATCTAAGAATGAACCCACATCAAAAGAGTGTTGGTTTTTCATATTAAAGGCCAAAACGCCGGTGCGGTTATCATCGTCGCCATAGAGCTCTATTGCTGGTACCTGTCTAATGCTCTCCACCAAATAATTCATTATATTTTTTTCATAGCCAGAGATCTCTTTGAAGCCGATAGCTTCAATGTAGTCTAGAGCGGCGCCTAAACCTAAAATGCCGGCAATATTCGGAGTACCTGCTTCGAACTTCCATGGCGCTTGGCCAAACGAGGTTCCCAAAGGCAGGGTCACTTGATCGATCATGGCTCCGCCGCCTTCCCATGGCACCATGTTGTCGAGATGTGTTTTTTTTGCATAAAGCACGCCGATGCCTGTCGGGCCATACAGTTTGTGCCCAGAGAAGGCGTAGAAATCACAATCGAGGTCCGTCACATTGACTTCATCGTGCATGACAGCTTGAGCACCGTCTACTAACACGGGAACTTTTGCTTTATGTGCAGCTTTGACTATCGTTTTAATTGGGTTTATGCGACCTAGAACATTCGATACGTGGCTAATCGCCAGCAGTTTTGTCTTTGTATTCATTAACGAAACAAGGTCGTTGGGATTCAAATAGCCATTTTTTGCCATTGGCCAAACACGAATGTCGACATTATAAATTTCAGAAAGCATCTGCCAGGGAACAAGGTTGGCGTGATGCTCCATTTCCGTCACGATGATTTCGTCACCCGCTTTTAACCTAGGGCGTAAATAGCTATTAGCAACGAGATTGATGGCCTCTGTCGTCCCTTTGGTGAAAACAATACTTTCTCGGGATTTAGCTGAAATGAACTGAGCAAGTTTTTCTCTTACTTGTTCCATTTCTTCGGTTGCTTTAGAGCTTAGGTAATGGACACCGCGATGAACACTCGCATAATCATGTTGATAAAACTGAGTCATGCGGTCGATAACGACTTGAGGGGTTTGGGCCGTTGCAGCACTGTCTAAATAGACCAAAGGCTTGTCGTAAACTTGAGTTCTTAGAGCTGGGAAGTCATTAAACCAAGGGCTTGTATTTTCGCTCGAATCAATCATTTGGACATCCTTTATTGAGTGACGCATTGATTTTATCTATCGCAGATTGTCTTAGGGCGGGGGGGTTAATTCTCTCGGTAACGCCAATGACAAACGCAGAGGTAATCATGTGCTCGGCTCGTTCTTTTGGGATACCTCTAGAGCGTAAGTAGTTGATTTGGTTTGGGTCGATTTGCCCTGTTGTTGCACCATGGCTGCATTTGACATCATCGGCATAAATCTCTAATTGAGGTTTAGAGTTTACTTGGGCGTCATCGCCTAGAATCAGACTGTGGGTGTCCATTTGCCCGTCTGTTTTTTGCGCAGCAGGGTCAACATAGATCATGCCGTCGAAAACAGACTTAGATTGGTTTCGAGCGATGGTTTTATGATTTTGTTCACTTTGGCAGTGAGGAGAGTTGTGCTTCAAATAGGTGCGAGTATCAAAAACTGCCTTACCTTGAGGTAGGGAAATACTGTCCATAGCGACAAAACCTTGTTCGCCAGTCAGTTCTGAACTTACTTGATGTCGTATCAATTGGCCGGAGTAGAGCAAGCAACAAGAGTAGGCGCTAGCATGCGCATTAACTATCAAATCGTTGTGACCGAAGTGATGTTGACTTAAGGCCTCTTCGACAATTTTAGTGTGATGATAGTGAGCACCACAACCAACGTGTTGTGTTAAGCGAGATAATGTTACGCCTCTACCACTACCTTGTGAAACATGGTGTTCGATGACGGTGACTTCCGCATGATCTGCGACTTCAATATGGCTTCTGTAGCTTGATACATCACCTTGTTTTTCGGAATTGATATGCAAAAGATAAATCGGTTTCGATACCTGCGTATTCGCTTCGACTTCGATTAATATGCCACTTGAAGCGGTAGCATCAGTAATATAGGTAAAAGCGTCTGGCTTTATTGAATGAGATAGCTCATCGATTTCAATTGGAGAGAGCGCGCAGATGGGAGTCACTCGAACTTTTGGAATCCAGTCGGAGTATCGAGTTAAAAAGAAGCCGTCGACGAAGACTAATCGATAAGCATCAATGTCTAAACTGAATTTGTTGTATGGCGTGTTAGCTGTCGACTGCTGTGGTGCGCTGCTTAGCTCTAGTTCGTTTAATCGGTCAAGAGACGTGTATTTCCAGTCCTCATGTTGAGGGGACGGTAGCTCGAGTCCAAGCAATTTAGACCATTGTTTTTTTTGCCACTCATGCGGTCGAACAAGGGTTTCAAATGAATCAAGCAATGAATGTTTATTGTTCATCAATGATCCACCCATAGCCTTTCTCTTCTAATTCTTGAGCTAACGTATGGTCACCAGATTTTACAATTTTCCCTTGGTACAACACGTGCACGAAATCTGGTTTGATGTAATTGAGGATACGTTGATAGTGCGTGACTAAAATGAAAGCTCGTTTTTCATTCTGTAGCGCGTTTACACCTTCAGAGACGGCTTTAAGAGCATCAATATCTAGACCGGAGTCGGTCTCGTCTAGTATACAAAGATCAGGTGAGAGCACCGCCATTTGTAGAATGTCATTGCGCTTTTTCTCTCCACCAGAGAATCCCTCATTGACAGAGCGTTGGAGTAAATTTTCCGGCATCTTCAACAATTGCGCTTTTTCTTCCAATAGATCTTCAAAGTCAAAACGATCGATCGGTTCTAAGCCTCGATATTCACGAACCTCGTTGAGAGCTGTATTTAGAAAGAGTTTGTTACTGACACCTGGAATTTCGACAGGGTACTGAAAGGCTAAAAATACCCCTTCACCGGCTCTTTCTTCTGGATCTAGCTCTGTAAGATCTTGACCTTTGAAAACAATCTCACCACTGACGATCTCGTAATCATCCTTGCCTGCCAGTGTGGCGGATAGGGTACTTTTTCCTGACCCATTCGGTCCCATAATTGCGTGAACTTCACCAGGTTTAACGGTTAGGTTAATACCTTTTAGGATAGTATTTTCTTCAACGCTAACATGTAAGTTTTTAATTTCTAACATTTTATCCCACACTATGCTCGAGGCTGATTGATAGAAGTTTCTGCGCTTCAACAGCGAATTCGAGTGGTAATTCTGAAAATACGTCTTTACAAAAACCATTGACGATCATGGATATCGCGTTGTCTTCACTGATCCCTCTTTGGGTGCAGTAAAACAGTTGATCTTGGCCAATTCGAGAGGTCGTCGCTTCGTGTTCAACGTGCGCAGACGGGTTTTTGACTTCGATATAAGGAAAAGTGTGAGCCCCACATTCAGCGCCGATTAACATTGAATCGCACTGAGTGAAGTTTCTCGCACCTTCTGCGTTAGGGGTGACCTTAACCAGCCCTCGGTAACTGTTCTGGCTTTTTCCTGCTGAAATCCCTTTTGAAATGATGGTAGAGCGAGAGTGTTTTCCTATATGAACCATCTTAGTGCCGGTATCGGCTTGTTGAACGCCATTCGTTAAAGCGACGGAGAAAAACTCACCAACAGAGTAGTCTCCTTTGAGAATTACGCTTGGGTACTTCCACGTTATCGCAGAACCTGTTTCTGATTGAGTCCAAGACATTTTGCTGTACTCGCCTTCGCAAACCGCACGTTTGGTTACGAAGTTGAGTATGCCGCCTTGTGAATCCTCTGCTCCTGAGAACCAGTTTTGCACAGTGGAATATTTAACTTCAGCACGCTTGTGAATGATGACTTCTACGACGGCGGCGTGAAGCTGATAGGTATCTCTCATCGGGGCAGAGCAACCTTCAATGTAGCTGACGTATGAGTCCTCATCAGCCACTAAAATTGTTCTTTCAAACTGGCCTGTTTTTGCTTGGTTTATTCGAAAGTAGGTAGAGAGTTCTCTTGGGCATCTCACACCTTTAGGGATGTAAACAAAAGTGCCGTCAGAGGCAACAGAGGCATTCAAAGCTGCAAAGAAGTTATCTTCAGGTGGAACAACGGTGCCTAAGTATTGCTGCACAAGTTCAGGGTATTCTTGGATTGCTTCGCTGAATGAACAGAAGATGATCCCGAGTTCTTTCAGTTCGTTTTGATAGGTAGTGGTGACGGAAACTGAATCGAAGATTGCATCAACAGCAATTTCTGAACCTTCCCTAACTGGAATCCCCAGTGTTTCAAAGGCTGTCTCGACTTCTTCGGTTAAAAATTCATTCGAGCCATCATCACTATCTTTGTCACAACTATCTTTGTCGCAGCTAGAACAACTTGGCGCGGAGTAGTAACTGTAATCTTGGTAATTTAGGTCTGGATAATCGGCTTTTAACCAATGCGGTTCCTCCATTGTTCGCCATTTACGGAATGCTTTGAGACGAAACTCCAGCATCCATTCGGGTTCGTTACGTTTTGCGGAGATTGCTCGAACGACTTGTTCGTTGATTCCCTTCGACAAAGTATCTGAAGATAACTCAGTGTAGAAACCTTCACGATAGTGACTGCTGTGCAGTAACTCTGTAACTTCAGGCTGCGTGTCAATTTCAGGTCGCGTTTCAGCGTCTGGTCGCATTTCAATTTTTGTTTGCGTTTCAACGTCAAGTAGCGTTTTAGCTTCAGACTGCGTTTCTAATGCGCACATGGTTAAACTCCAAAACTCTCGCCACATCCACAAAGGTTCTTCACTTTGGGATTATTGTATACAAAATTACTGTTTAAACCCTGACGCACAAAGTCGATCTCTGTGCCATCGATCATAGGTAGGGCTTTGAGTGCAATATAGAAAATGACGTCATGTGATTCGTACTTGATGTCGTCATCGGATGGCGAATCGATCAGCGCCACTTCATATGCAAAGCCCGTACAGCCAGAGGACTTAACCGTGAGGTGGAAGTGCTTTTGCCCATGTGATAACTGGGAAATTCTGTTTGCGGCACTTTCACTTAACGTAACGCCTTGCCACTCCATATCATGTATGGATATGTCATTAGAACCGGAACTCGAAATACTCACCTTACTGCTCCATATTTGACTGGTGACAATAGATGATATTGATTATCATTTGCATATCAACCATGTATTGTCTATGGTCTTTAGGTTGGGGATCAATATGTTGACAAAACATAAATCCCAAATACTATATGTGCCATTATTTATTAATAATGATTATCATTAAGATTTAATTGAGGTTGTATAATATGGATGTCATCGTTTATTCCAAGCCACAGTGTGTGCAATGCACAGCAACGGTTAAGGCGTTACAGAGCAAAGGTATTGAGCATACAGTTGTTGATTTAACGTGCGACGAAATCGCAATGGAAAGAGTTCAATCAATGGGTTATCGACAAGCTCCCGTGGTTGTCGCCAATGACCGCCATTGGTCCGGTTTTAGACCTGACATGATCAGCGCGTTAGGTTAATGATTGTTTACTATTCTAGCGCCTCAGGGAATACGAAGCGGTTTGTTGAACAGCTAGGATTACCTGCGATCAGGCTTCCTACTGAGGCCAATGAAAGGACGCTAGAGATTGAGCAACCATTCGTACTCATATGCCCGACTTATGCTGATGGTGAGGGGCGAGGAGCTGTGCCTAACTCCGTTATAAGTCTTTTGAATAACCCGAATAATCGAGCATTGATTAAAGGTGTGATTGCATCGGGAAATCGAAACTTTGGAGCTCTTTTTGCTCGCGGAGGTGCCATTGTCGCTGAAAAATGCAATGTGCCGCTGTTGTATCGTTTCGAACTATCTGGAACCCAGAGCGATATTGATATCGTGACAAATGGGTTAGAACAATTTTGGAAACATCATGGATAACCACTTTGAGAACGAGTCCCTTGACTACCATGCTTTAAACGCAATGTTGAATCTACTTGATGAACAAGGGACGATTCAGTTTGAGGCAGACAAGCAAGCGGCTCGACAGTTTTTCTTACAACACGTTAATCAAAATACCGTTTTCTTTCATAATTTAGACGAGAAGATCGACTATTTGCTTAGAGAGGGATATTACGAGGCTCAAGTTATTGAGCAATATGATCGCAGTTTTCTTCATCAAATCTGGGCAAACGCCTATCAAGCCAAATTTCGATTCCGAACGTTCTTAGGTGCTTATAAGTTTTTTACTTCCTATGCATTGAAAACTCGTGATGGTAAGCGATATTTAGAAAGGTTCGAAGACCGAGTGGTTATGACTGCACTGTTACTGGCTCGTGGTGACTGTGAATTTGCACTGGCACTAATGGAAGAAATCATTCATCAGCGCTTTCAACCGGCTACGCCCACTTTTATTAACTCCGGCAAAAATAGCCGTGGTGAATTGATCTCCTGCTTTTTGTTGAGAATTGAAGACAATATGGAGAGCATCGGTCGTGCGATTAACTCATCGTTGCAACTCTCACGTCGTGGCGGTGGTGTTGCTTTACTTCTGACGAATTTAAGAGAGCAAGGTGCGCCCATTAAGGGGATCTTAAATCAAAGTTCAGGTGTCGTCCCTGTGATGAAATTGCTTGAAGACAGTTTCTCGTATGCAAACCAATTGGGGTCTAGGCAAGGCGCGGGTGCTGTCTATCTTAATGTTCACCATCCAGACATCATGCAATTTCTTGATACGAAAAGAGAAAATGCCGATGAAAAAATCAGAATTAAGACCTTGAGCCTTGGTGTTGTCATTCCCGATATTACTCTGGAATTAGCCAAGCAAAACAAAGAGATGTACTTGTTTTCTCCTCATGATGTTGAGCGAGTGTATGGCGTACCTTTCTCTGAAATTTGCGTGACGGAGAAGTACCATGAAATGGTGGATGACCCGAGGATCCGCAAAGGGAAAATGAGTGCAAGAGGGCTTTTCCAAACGCTTGCCGAGATCCAATTTGAGTCGGGCTATCCATACATTATGTTCGAAGATACGGTTAATCAGGCTAACCCCATTCAGGGGCGTGTAAATATGTCTAACTTGTGTTCTGAAATATTGCAGGTCAACGAGGCGTCAAATTATGATGATGACTTGAACTATAGTCATGTCGGGCGAGATATTTCGTGCAATTTAGGCTCGATCAACATTGCCAAAGCCTTGGATGGAGGTCGACTATCTCAAACCGTTGACACCGCAATTCGAGCATTAAATGCAGTGTCAGAGATGAGCGCAATCAACAGTGTGCCTTCGATAAGAAAGGGCAACGATGAAAGTCATGCTATTGGTTTAGGTCAGATGAACTTGCATGGTTTTTTGGCTCGAGAACGCATTCACTATGATTCATCAGAGGCCATTGATTTCACCAGCAGTTATTTTGCCTGTGTTTTATATCACTGTCTCGTGGCTTCCAATAAGTTGGCACAAGAGAAAAAGAGTACGTTCAAAGGGTTCGAAGATTCTAGTTACAGTGATGGGTCTTTCTTCGACAAATATTTGCAGCAGGATTTCTCGCCAAAATTGGATGTGGTTAAAGATTTGTTTAGCCGTTTAGATATACGAATACCCACCGTATCTGAGTGGAGCGAATTGAAACAACTTGTCATGAGCTCAGGGCTATACAACCGATACTTACAGGCCATTCCTCCTACAGGCTCAATTAGCTATATCAACGACTCTACCGCTTCTATTCATCCCGTTACCGCTAAAGTGGAGATAAGAAAAGAGGGTAAAATTGGGCGAGTTTACTTCCCTGCGCCGTATTTGAATAACTCCAATTTAGAGTACTTCCGTGATGCCTTTTCCATAGGCCCTAAGGCAATAATCGATGTCTATGCAGCGGCCACCGAACATGTTGATCAAGGCCTTTCATTAACTTTGTTTTTTGACGATGAGGTAACGACGAGAGATATCAACAAAGCTCAGATCTACGCATGGAAAAAGAAAATTAAAACGCTTTACTACATCCGAATGCGACAGAAAGCATTAGAAGGTACTCAAGTTGAAGGGTGCGTGTCGTGCTCACTGTAATAAAGGGATAAACGCAATGAAAAAGATGGAATCCGGCCCCGTTCAAGCGATTAACTGGAATCGTATGATTGATGGTAAAGATCTAGAGATTTGGAATCGCCTGACGGTTAATTTTTGGCTGCCTGAAAAGGTACCTTTATCCAATGATATTCAAACATGGAAGCAACTAACTGAAGAAGAGCAAACGCTAACGATTAGAGTTTTTACCGGTTTAACGTTACTCGACACGATTCAGAATACGGTGGGTGCGCCAGCCTTGATGGAAGATGCGAGAACGCCTCATGAAGAAGCGGTATTAACCAACATCGCGTTTATGGAGGCAGTTCATGCTCGTAGCTACTCTTCTGTATTCTCAACTTTGTGTACTACGCCGCAAATTGATGAAGCGTTTCGCTGGGCTGAAGAGAACCCTCTGTTACAGAAAAAAGCACAGATTATCCTCGACGATTATTTGGCTGAAGGCGACCCGCTAAAGAAAAAAGTGGCCAGTGTTTTTCTAGAGAGTTTCTTATTCTATTCTGGGTTTTATCTACCCATGCATTGGTCGAGTCGGGCAAAACTGACCAATACAGCGGATTTGATCCGTCTGATTATTCGTGATGAGGCGATTCATGGTTACTACATTGGATATAAATTCCAACTTGCTTACCAATCTCTTAATGAGGAAGAACAGGCGAGAGTTAAGGATGAAGCTTATTCATTAATGTTCTCTCTTTATGAAATCGAAACACAATATACCGAATCGCTTTATGATCCTGTTGGCTTAACTGAAGATGTTAAGCACTTCCTACATTATAACGCTAACAAAGCGTTGATGAATTTGGGGTTTGAAGCACTGTTCCCTGATGAACTCTGTCAGGTTAACCCAGCTATCATGGCCGCCCTATCGCCCAATGCTGACGAAAATCATGACTTCTTTTCTGGTTCAGGATCTTCTTATGTCATAGGTAAAGCTGTCGCTACTGAAGACGATGACTGGGACTTTTGAACAAATAGCCCGAGTATGAACTCGGGCTTGAAAGAGGATTACTTGCCCCTGAATCGACGTCATCGTTTTTTAAGGTTTGCCGTTTGAAAGTAGGTCACTTAGACGGCAAATTTTGCTTTAACTCTAAAAGCATTTTATAAGCACTTTCGCCAGACATTTCGTATGGGTTAAATTGCTCTGAAGTCGAAAACTGTAAGTTCAACAGTTCAGTCAAATTAGATTGCGGAATGTCTCCCATCGACCAATCTCCAAACTCTCGACAATCAACTTCTTTAAAATACAGTATGGTCACTCTCTCGTGTCGCTTATCGTTTAGGATGTGATTGTAGGTATGGTTTACCGCCTCCCTAGAGCCTTCAATGCATTGAAGAAAGTACTTTTGGTTATGACTGAGAAGCCCTGTTAGATGGCTCTGCCGGTTGTGGTCTCGTGAGATAGTGAGTATTTCATCCAGTGCTTTGGAATCACAACATTCGGAAAGTGTACTGACATAAATTAACCGAGTTAGGAACATAGGCATCATTTCGAATTTTTGTTCAAAGGGTATTAATAAATATAAGCCAAGCTCATGGAATTGCGAGTTATTGGCCTAATTGTCACTCGGTGGCTTTTGGAAGAGAGGATGGTGATGAAGTAGCAAAGGACAGCTAGCAAGATGCGCTAAAATGAGCCGAATGTTGTTCATTCAATCATTCTAGCGACCTGCTTGCATCGAGTCTCTCGTTAGTCGTTAAGAACCGAAATCGATTCGACGTTGGACGATGCATCGAATCGAACATTGACCAATACGCTTTCACGTTCGAAAGTCACATCATCAAAATCAGTGGCTGCGATCTTAAATCCATTCCTTGCGAATAAACTGGTCACTGTTGTTCGTTGTTTCTGTTCCATGGCGCTTGTCAGTAGTTCGTTCATTGTGATCTCCATTAAGTAACCGTGTGCATAGTGTAAGCGTACAGGGTCTACGTTATGAGTTCAATTGCTTAATTAATAAGCTGTGTTGATGAGTTCAATTGAATGATTTTTGTATTTCAAAATGTGATGAATGAGAGGGTGGATGGCCGTATTACCTATGATAAATATGGCGTAATGTGACCACCGTTCAGTATAATATTGGGATAGAAATTTATCTAAAAATTCAATGTAATAAGTGGTTACAAATCGAACTAGTGTGGTTTGTGGTTTTACGTTTTTTCGAAATTACTTTGTATTGGTTCAGGTTATTGCGATGTCGCATCTTCGGCATCCTGTTTTAATCTTTAGCCATAAACTGACTTGATGACTTGATGACATGATGACTTGATGGATTAGTAATTCTGCCGTTGCTTTTTGGATGTTGGATTTTTTCAATTTAAGCGATAAGTCTTTGATCTAATGAGCAAGAAGGAACGTAATTCTGTTCATTTAATTGAAGATGAGCAGGTAATGATGTTATCTAAAGAGACTGAATCAAGAATTATTGAAATGGCGTGGGAAGACAGAACGCCGTTTGAAGCAATAGAACTGCAATTTGGTTTAAATGAATCAGAGGTGATTCTCTTGATGCGCAGTCGTTTGAAGCTTGGCAGTTTCAAGTTGTGGCGTACTCGCGTTTCTGGGCGCTCTACCAAGCACGTAAAACTTCGTAGGTCAGATGTATCTAGAGGTTATTGCCCAACTCAGTATAAGCATCGTTAAATTGATACTTACGTAGATTTGTAGCCTCAATGGATATCTCTGTATGGAAAAGAAAGGAATAAAAGGAATGAAAAAGTTTATTACTCTATTTTTGGTATTGCTCTGCTTTGGTGTCAGCCATGTTCAGGCCAATGATGCGCGACTTAAGCAAGCTTACCAAAATCACAAAAGTGATGTTCAAGTACGTGGGTCGGGTTTAGTTTCACGATTACTTCCAGACGATAATAAAGGCTCTCGACATCAGAAGTTTATCTTAAGGCTCGACAGCGGACAAACTTTGCTGGTGGCACATAATATTGATTTAGCTCCTCGTATTCAGGGATTGAGAAAGGGCGATAGAGTTGAATTTTATGGGGAGTATGAATGGAACAAGAAAGGTGGCGTGATGCACTGGACCCACAAAGATCCTCGGAATCACCATGCTCATGGCTGGCTAAAGCATAATGGGAAAATATACGAGTAGACGCACTTGGCATGGCATCTCTGCCATTAAAGAGTATCTATAGAGTGTTAGAGATAGGCGGTGGAAAGCATGTCTCTCACTGGGTTTTGTTGTAACTTGTTTTTTTGTAATTTAATAATTTGAGGCTTTATGATTGAAGTGAATTATTTAGTTCAAGTCGTGAGTATTCCTGATGATCTCATTGAAGCATCACAGAAAGCGGGTTCAGACTTGTATATGACCTACAAGCTTTATCAGCTGCTTGTACAGTCTAATCTTTTGTGGCGAGTTTGGTATATCGATGAATTTGGCAAAGTTTGGCTTGAAGTCAATTTGGTTAATGATGTGGGTGACCCAGAATTTCATACGATAGCTTTAGATCAAGGTACTTATCTGAAAATAGACACGGAATGCTATGAAGTGTTGGATGAGTTGAAATAGACGAAAAAGCCGATGGTTCGGCTTTATCATTGGCTCTCGATAGGTCTATTTGTAAGCTAACTTCGCTTGGTTATTTTTACATTAAACCCAACAGGAGACATCGTGAACGCAAACTGTTCAACCACAGCTTCAGGGGCTTGTTGTGGCTCGATGCTGAATTCTTTAAACAATGTATGAAAGGCGAGTTTAATTTCCATCATGGCCAATGAGCGTCCAGGGCATAGCCTTGCTCCTCCACCAAACGGCTGAAGGTTAGAGAACGAAGCGCCATCTTTTTCTACCCAACGATTCGGGTTAAACGTTGTTGGATCTTCAAATAAATCAGGGTCAAAACCATTCGCGTGTAGCATTACAAAAACAGGTGTGCCTTTTTTTACTTCGATGTCACCAATCTGAGTGTCTCGTGTGGGTTCCAAATAAAGTTGTGGTGCTACCGGCTTTAATCGCATGGCTTCATACATCACCGCTGTCATATAAGGTGTTCGAGGAAGCGGCCATTCTAAGACCTTTCTCTTCCCTAGGGCGTCAAGTTCAACTTGTAAGGCTAACTCACTACTGCGATTGCCGCTGATTAAGAACGCCATCCATGCCAGTGTATTCGCTGTGGTATCTTCACCCGCTAATAGAAGGGTAATAGCATTTGCAACAATATCTTGGTCAGTTAATGAGGAATCTTGTTCTTGTTCCAATAACATGATTTGTAGCATGTTCTCTGGTGAGTCTTTAAGGGCTGGTTCGTGAAACAGACGAGTTCGTTGTTTTTCAATACACCCATAAACGAAATGCCCAATGTCTTCCAAACTGATATCAAACAGCTTGTCTTTTTTCGTTTTGAAAAAACGCCACAATGGAATTGGAGAGCTACAGCGTTGATTTATTACCGGAAATACGTTTTGTAAGCTTTTACTTAGTGGCACAGACGTTTGTTCTATCGAGTTAAAGTCTTCCCCGAACGCTAGTAGAGGTGTTACATCGACCGTGTATTTTTTAAATTCTGTTACGAGTTCGACCACTTCTCCTGATTCCGCTAGCATTTCAAAGTGCTTTCCTAGGCGCTCTGTAATCACGCTTAACTGAGGATGAAAATGTTTAAGGTGACTCGGCTGAAACATAGGTTCTGTTAATTTTCGTTGATGCTTCCAACGTTCTTCTTCAGCAGAGAATATGCCATTAAGACCGGCTTCATCAAATACACTTTCGATGCTTTTTAAGCGGCGAAATTCATCTGGTCTCGATTTCAACACTGACTTGATTTGAGCTGCATCAGACAATACAAGTACATCCTTCAAGCCTAGCTTTAAACGGAAATGAGCACCGTACTCTTTAATCCAACACAACATTTGCTGATGAACATTGGGCTGTTTTAAATAGCTCACATGTCCTAAAACACCAGAAGTGGGTGGCATTGGTAGTTGCTCAATTCGCTTCATTTGCATTTCCTTATGTATATCATTGATGGCGCGTAACAATACGGAAGTTACGGCTAGAGCGATAAGTAACTTCAGCATCTAATTTAGCAAGTTTCATGGTTTGGTAAGTAAAGGTATGTAAGTGAGTGGTTAGCCGCAAAGTTTACGAAACTTCGGACTCCGAGATTCCCCGACAATTACTTAACGAATATTTTTGATAGTGGACTAATTACGCCGTTGGCTCCTCTATCTATGATGTGAGTATATATTTGCGTTGTTTTTAGATCGGTATGTCCAAGCTGTTCTTGAACTGTTCTAATATCAGCACCGCTTTGAAGAAGGTGCGTCGCAAATGAATGCCTTAAAGTGTGGCAGGAAATGTTTTTCTCAATATCGGCTTTTTTGCTAGCGACCTTAATGTGTTTTTGTAGTGCTGTTGGATGAATATGATGCCTACGTAATTCACCTGTTCGTAAATCGGGTGCCAGACGAGCAGAAGGAAAAAGAAATTGCCAATTTAAGCTTCTTTCTGCACTCGGGTATTTTTTAGCTAGAGAGTCGGGCAGGTATACGCCAGAAAAAGCTTTATCATGTATATCTTGCTGATAGTATTCTGCGGATTTCTGTTGTTGTAACTTGATTGAAGGGAAAAGCTCGGGGGCTATTGTCACTATACGGTTCTTTCCTCCTTTTCCTTGCCACACTCGCACTGATTTGTAGTCATAGTCGATGTCTTGCATTCGTAAGCGTAGACACTCCATCAACCGTAGGCCTGACCCATACATTAATTGGTAAGGTAATTTGAAGTTAGGTGAGCAGTGGTTAAAGAACCTGCCAATTTCTTCTGGAGTCATAACCGTTGGCAACTTTCGGGATTTGTCTGAACGGCGAAACTGCATATCAAGTTCAATGGGTTCCTGAACGATTTCTTTGTATAAAAAGACTATCTCATTGAGGGCTAGGCTCTGCGTTTTCTGTGCTGACTTCCTATCAACAACTAAGTGCGTCAGGAAGTCTTCTACATGCCTCGACGTCAGACTTCTGGGATGCTTTTTTTAATGATAAAGAATGTACTGGTGAATCCAATAGATGTACGCCTGTGTAGTACGAAGAGCATAGTGTCTCCCCAACATATATTCTTGTATGTAGGCTAGAAATGGTGATTTTTGCATTTTAATTTTAACTGGTTATATATACATGAATTGCAGTTTGGCACATCAATTCATGCTATATAGAAAAAATCTGTATTTTGGGATTCAGGCAGATGCTCGTAGTGCTTAAGTTGCTGTTAGTTTTCATAAAAACGGGGTATGGTTAACTTCATCAAGATACTAGATAGAAAAATTCTATATTTAAATGCAGAATTTTTCTGTCTAAGAGCTGTT